>JACCSX010000020.1 GCA_013812775.1 Tatlockia sp.
AGATTTCGATGAGAAAATCAGAATCAATTTTTTTTAAAAAATGCAACATTTTATCCAGTTTCGCCCATTTGTATACTCCATTAGAGAACGGCCAGGATGCAAGTTTTCAAATAACAGGGTTTGGCGAAGCACACCGCAAAGGTCTAAGGGAGTTTCAAGAAGATGCAAGCTTCTTCGTTCGTCTGAGCAACACAGTGGAATTAAGCAAGGAACAGGTTGCCCAGCGCCTATGGACCACGATTAAATTGCTTGATGAGCAAGTAAAAACAAAAGAATTGGGCATGAATGAAGGCTGCACCGCCTGCATAGCATACCTAAATCAAGATGATTTAATTACCGCTAACCTTGCTGATAGCGTTCTCTTTATAGTACTTTTTAACCCTCAAGGAGAACCCCTTGGTGTTGCGCGTCTAACCGAACAATTACATCACCCCTCTGATTCAAAGGAGCAAAAGCGAATTCTAGAACAAGGCGCTATGATTAAAGATAATAGAGTCAATGGTGGGCTCGCTCTTTCAAGAGCAATAGGCGACCATGGTTATAATACCAATGGCGAGGTTCTTATTTCGGACGCTGAAATTAACATTTATTCTATAAAACAACTTCACACCATCTTAAATCCGCAAAATCTCTCTGCCGGCGAAATGAAATGTATTATGACCTGCGATGGATTCACTGAAGCCGCTGATTTCAACCAATTTGACGAACATCATGAATATCTAAGACAATGCTTATGTTTTATCAATAAGGGTTATGCGGGGAAATTACAAGAAGCAGTGCTGGCTGAAAAACTCACTAAAGAAGCCCTTGAAAATCATTCCGGAGATAATGTATCAGTTAGCGTATTTACAATTAATTCAGCCATTAGCAATACAACCTACTTCGGTATTTTTGATGGGCATGGCGGGAAAAGGGTTGCAGATTATGCAGTGAAAAATTTTGCTGATACCTTCAACAAGCAATTGGGCTTAAATGACATTGATTATCAAAAACAGCCTCTTTCTGCAACAAATAAAAAAGAAGCTTTTTTAAATGATAATAGCACTATGGAAAAAGAACTAAGCCTGGATAAAGTTGCTTTTCTATTAGAGTCCACTCCGGAAGAACTTCAGGCTGTAAAAAGAGAGCTGATTGAGACCACTGCTATAAAATTAGCACAATGCAGCCAAGCATTTTCCTTCGTATTAAAAATCAAAAATTTTATCCCTGATAATAAGATCCATAATAATCATCAAGAGATAGACTCTGTTCAATTTGTTTTCATCGATTCTACAAATTTAGAAAATTTTATCAATGCAGTTGAAAGATTAGGCAAAGAGGTCATTAAATGTCGGGCAGAAAAACCCTATGTTATAGCACTGTCTTCAGAGAGTATTCTTGTGATTGACCTTGATGCCTTTGAAATAGAAATAAACGAAAGAACCAAGGTGAATCCTAAGTAACATCATTCAACTACAAGATTCAAAGGGTCAGAAATAATTATTTGCAAGTTGGCGAGTCTTCAACCTCGCCTTAGATATTCCGCAAACGGATTCCTTCTTCCTCAATATTAATAATACCCTGCTTATAAAGCTGACCGATTGCATTTTTAAAACTTTTTTTGCTCTCCCCCAAGGCTTGCATAATCTCGTGTGGGGAACTTTTATCATGTAGAGGCAAAAAACCGTCATTTTTATTTAATTTTGCAAGGATTCTTTTTATTAATTCTTGCGTATTATCCCGCCCTGTTTTTCTCAAAACTACATCGATTTTTCCATCTTCCCGCAGGGTTTTGATATAACCTTGCATTCTTTTTCCATAGCTTAAGGTCTGAAAGATTTCTGCTGAATGAATTAAACCCCAGTGCCTGTCATTAATAATAACTTTATTGCCCAGGTTAGTCTTTTCAGCAATTAATAGATTTACTTCATCGCCTTCCTTGAAGGATATCGGGGTCTTATCCAAAAAATGATCGAGTTTGGAGCTGCCAATAATACGATTTTTATTATCCTGTTTCAGATAAACAATATAGAATTTATCCTTTTGCATGGGACGTTGTTGCTCAGGCCCGGGAACTAGTAAATCTTTTTCTAAACCCCAATCAAGAAAAGCACCCACAGGATTAATATCAATGGCTCTCAAAGAAGCACAGCTTCCTATGCTGGCAAGGGGAGTTAGAGTAGTCGCTACTATTCTGTCTTCTGAATCAAAATAGATAAAAACGTCAAGTCTGTCGTTAATCTGGGTACCACCGGGTACCACCTTATTGGGTAACAAAATTTCACCCCAATCCTCTCCATCCAGATAAATACCAAAATCCACTTCTTTGATTACTTTTAGATTATTAAACTGCCCTATTTTTATCATCGGTAAATCCACGGTCATTAAAAACCAATAGCATATCATAGAACATCTGAGAGCATATTTTGTTAACATTATGAAAAGGCTTGAAGGGCAATAAAATTAATGAACATAAAAGCGTTTAATGAAAACGATTATGAAGCCATTGAATTTCATAACGAGTTAGATCCCCGCATACAAGTCAAACCTATGTATTTCAAATTGAATTTTAGCCCTGTGTCAAAGATCTTCGGTCGAGTTGCCGTGCTTAACAGAATTCTCAAGGCACTGGACTATTTACCGCAAGAATATGGCTTCCTTATTTGGGATGTTTATAGACCGCGAGCGGTTCAAGCAAAACTGTTTAATTGGATGAGGGAAGAAATTCGTAAAAAATTTCCAGCCCTCAGTAAAGAGGAGATCTATGCTGAAGCAAAAAAATACATGTCACCACCCTCAGTTGTAGGCGATGAATATTGCCCACCTCACCTTAGCGGTGGCGCGATAGATTTGAGTTTATTTAACATGGCCAGCGGCGAACCATTTGAAATGGGCACAGCCTTTGATGATTGCACAGAGCGAGCACACAGGGATTATTTTAATCTGAAAACACCTCTATTACCTGCGGAAAAAATCATTAAAGAAAGACGACAAATCTTGAATACTACAATGAGCAAGGTCGGCTTTAGCTCTTATGAGTACGAATGGTGGCATTTCGATATCGGTAATCTATTCTGGAGCCGAATAACAAAGAGCCCTGCTGTTTTTGGTCCTCTATTTGGTGATGAAGAATGGCCGGCGTCCTTGAATAAGTAAATCGGCGTTAACAATTCTGAATTATTTCAAAATTTGGACATGTTTAGCTACTCAAAAAGCAAGGCCATAAACAGGTGATTTTCATACACTCCATCAATGCGGACTGACTTTTTATGAATTCCTTCTGTGATAAAGCCAAATTTCTCATAGAGAGCAATGGCTGCTTTATTGTTTTCACGAACGGTTAGTTCTATTCGTGTTAATCCTTTTACTCGTGCTTTTTGAAGTGCGGAGCTGATTAAGGATTCACCAATACCCTGCCCCCGAAAGGCTGCTAGAACGCCTATTCCTAAGGAACCAATATGAGCAAACACAGGTCTGTCAAGTGAACTAATATCACACCATCCAACTAACTTGTCATTGGCTATAGCAACTACCTGCGGCCAATCATCTCTAATGTGTTCTAAAACAAATTCCCTGGTTGATTCTATTGCTGGCCCTTCCAGAAAGGCTAAAAACTTGCGTTCGCGAGCAACACTATCTACGGCCGACCAAAAATCGACAATATGCTTTTCTTCAATGGGGATAATTTCAAATTCTATCGGGTTTGTACCTGTAATTTTCATTGATTCAATTTAGTCTAGAAGTCCTGATAACTACCATTATACAACGCAGATACTAGCGCAACCAAAAAATAATCCTGAAACGAGTAGTTTAATTAAGTTTCGCTAATGACAAAGAGGAATAATTGCTGCCAAAATATGTCAGTATTGACCGCTTTATAGGTATCTACTTTGTCCAGAACCCAACGTCTTTTTGACCTTATTCAAATATTGCGTAAGCATCGTTACCCTGTTTCAGGCAAACAATTGGCTCTGGAACTGGACGTGAGCATACGCACTCTTTACCGAGACATTGTAACTTTGCAAGCGCAAGGCGCATCAATAGAAGGCGAACCCGGACTTGGCTATGTGTTGCGCCCTGGCTTTATGTTGCCTCCTTTGATGTTTTCAGAAGAAGAAATCGAAGCTCTAGTACTCGGTTCACGCTGGGTAGCACGTCGCACTGATGGGCAATTAAAGCTGGCAGCGACCAATGCTTTGGCTAAAATATCAGCCGTACTTCCGGCTGATCTTCGTAATAAACTTGAATCCTCAGCCTTATTAATTGGACCGCTGCAAACTCACATTAAAGATGATGAAGAAATTCTAATCCGTCATGCCATTCGCAAAGAAAACAAACTGCAAATTACTTACTCCGATATGAATAAGAAAGAATCACAAAGAATCATTTGGCCAATAGCTCTGGGTTTTTTTGAGCAAGTACGGGTAATCGTTGCCTGGTGTGAGTTGCGACAGGATTTCCGTTATTTCCGTACCGATCGGATAGTGACTATAACCGAACTAGAAACGCGCTATCCGCAACGCCGGCAAAGCCTTTTAAAGCAATGGCGGAAAATTAATAAAATTTCGGAACCCTAAACACTACTGCCAAAAACTGTCAGTAGAGCACCTTACACTCTTCCTGTTTCTAAACCAAAACAGGAGAATAAAATGCTGCAACCAAATGCCATTATACTTTACGTTGAGAATCTTGCTATTACAGCCAGATTTTATGAAGATTTACTTGGCTTAAAACCGAAGGAATCCTCACCGACCTTCCAAAGCTTTCAATTAACAAACGGAATGGGATTAGGTTTAAAATCCAAACAGTCCGTTCTTCCAACTGCCGAAGCAAATAGCAGTGGTGAATTGGCCTTCATACTTGATAATCATCGCAAAGTAGATGAATTATATACAGAATGGCAAAATAAAGGTCCATCCATAGCCCTACCCCCAACTGCCCTGCCCTATGGCTATACTTTTCTTGCCCTTGATCCAGATGGTAATAGGCTTCGAGTAGTTTCGCTCAACTAATCTAAAGGGCTGGATGGTTAATTTAGATCCAGCCGCCATAAAGATCAAATAGTGACCTTTATGGCTTAATATTAACTTAAGATAAAATGACTATACTCTTTTAAATGAAGACCCATATTTTGAAGGTATGAGCATGGCGAATGAACTAGACGATTTACCTCCCATTCAGGTTTCTTTCTTTGGCAGCGCAAAGGTAGGCAAGACAAAGCTCATTAATGCACTCAAAAAACAGGAATATAATGAAAATTATCTACCTTCTGGCAGTTTTGGTTATTCAAAACTTAGTCAAGACGGTCTTAATCTTCAATTGGTTGATACCTCAGGACAGGATAGATTAGAAGATATGCTGCCTGGCGTCATAGCGCGTTCAGATATTAACGTTATTTGTATAGATAAATCTGATAGGGATTCATTTGATAAAGCCCAAGCA
>JACCSX010000191.1 GCA_013812775.1 Tatlockia sp.
GCCTATTTTGTTTGTTAGCAAAAATCAATGGTGCAAACCAATAATTCATTAGCACCACAATGTAGGTGAAAAAAAACACAAGAGGGGCTATTTTGTACAAAACAAACACCAATGTAAATAAGATAGCGGTTGACAGAATTTTTAAAGCCTCTCCAATGTAGAAGTTTTTGACTATCTGTCGCGCAGCTCTGGCGCCCTGGTAGCGGAACATTTTTTTCGCGAAGAGGAAAGAAGGTACAATTGCAACCATTCCCCCTAACATCGCAGAGATCCCTTCTCTCTTGCCTAATAACAGCAAAAACACTATCGAAATCAATGCGCTAGTGAGTAACTGAGTTTTAAGCAAGCGTTTAAGGCCGACTACTCGAGGCTTATCTTTCACATTTCCACCCATCTTTTAACGCGCGGATTATAAAGTAATCAGTTTGGATAAGCAACGGCAATAGCTAAGATTTGTCAAACCAAAAAAAATGTCACTTGGATCCCTAATTTAAAAAACTCCTCTTTTTAAAAAAAGCGCCAAATACTTTGGGACTTTGGGATGCTGTACAAAACACTTTTCTTTATAAAAATTTTTGCTTCAAAGCTCGTTTTTACTCATAATTTTGATATTCTTCATTAACTTAAGGATTGCTTTGAAACAAAATCTTAAATATTTATCTGTCGTCCTACTTATTTTTTGCTATTGTCAGCAAGGTTTTGCTACAACAAAGCGTGATTTTCAAACCTGGTTTAATCTAACTACAACAGGAAATTTTAACAAGGAAAGCAAAGCATTTAGCCGCTTCAAATACTGGTTAGAAGGTCAAGAACGTATTGGGGATAATAGCAGTCGTTCGTCGCAGGAAATGTTGCGTACCGGATTGGGTTATTCCTTAACGGATAATACCAGTCTGTGGCTTGGTTATGGATGGATTCATACCTCTGCTCCATTCACTTCCACACCTTTTTCCGAAAATCGGATTTGGCAGCAATTGTTGTGGACTAAAACTAATGATTTCTTGACCTTTACCAGTAGAACACGACTGGAGCAGCGTTTTTTGGAGAATAATTTAAAAATCGCCTATAGGGCAAGGCAGCTTGCTAAATTAATAGTCCCTTTGAAGATGATTTCAAAAGTTAGCTTTGTCAGTACAGAAGAATTATTTTGGCATCAAAATAATTTTGCAGGTAGAAATACCAAAGGATTTGACCAAAATCGATTCTTTATTGGTCTCGGCTATCAGCTATACCCTAAGACCACTACTGAAATTGGTTATATGAATCAATATATTCGGAGAGTTGGTAATCCAAATTTTTGCTCTAATATTTTGGCAGTTAATTTAATCATAAATTTATAATATACCCTTTACGAATGAGGTAGGAGTCAGAATAAGTAATTTTGCATAATAATGATAAAGATAGGGGCATATTGATTCTTTTTATCCTGGCAAAACTGGATTATTTTGATCAAATTGCATATATTTTAAATAGGTTCTGTTGTCGTTTTACGCTTGAACCGCTAAGAAATGACAACCTGGCCCGTTGAACTTACCTTGCAAAAGAAGGAATGGCTATGTCAGAAAAGCATCAGCGCACCGCTGCGAGTATGCGGGAAAAAATGCTCAATCGTTACGGCGATGAACTCCACCACAAACATGATAAAAATCATATCTCTTACAGGAAACATTGTAGATCACACCCGGCTCAACTGTTAAACAGGCCCGTTAATGAAGAGAATATAAATGAATCAACGGGTTCGTTACGAGCAATCAAATTAAGAAAAATTCGTAAACGACTGGATAAAGGTCGTATCCATTGATAAAGTAAAGGCATCCACCAGGTTAACCACTTCCTGGTTTGGAAAATAATACACAGTGGCCTGTACAACACCAGGCCACTGTCTACTTTTCTTCTAACGGGTAATTGCTTAAATTATAATATTTAAACAATTTAACCACTCGCGCAACGTTCTCAGTATTTCTGGCAATATCTACGACTTTGGCCGCTTGTTGAGGTCGAACATCCCCCATTAAGTAGACAATACGATCTGAGGTAATTACTTTGAAAACATGAGGGTCAATTTCTGAATCGGCAAAAATGCGACTCCGTATTTTTGCAGTGATCCAACTGTCTTCCACTGTATTAGCAGATTGACCGGAAAGATCTATTTGATTGAATAGGCGACGATATCCGTTTAAAGCTAGGATTCGTTGTTTTGCCTCCTGGCGAAGCTCTGTGGTGGGGACATGTCCTGCCAGAAGAATATCTCCATTGAAAACAGCCAAATCCACTGAACAATCGTTACGTTTAAAAACATGATCATGAAAAAGTGCATGACTTGCTTTTGCTGCTAGTTGAACATCACTTAATTTTTTATAAACATTATGTCGATCATAAATTAAGGTTGCGCCTGTGATTAAATTACTTACACAGCCTGTTAATAAAAGGCAGCCTAATAGTAAGATACAAAAAACAGGCGGCCTTGGAAATCGCTTGGTTTTTAGCTGAAATCTAACCAAACATCCTTGTTTATTCATAATAGACGTTCATTGAGCTCCTAAACAATATATTGGAAAACCTTGACTACTTTCATAACTCCCTTGACCTGTCTTGCTACATAGACTGCAATATTGGCTTGCTCATGGGTTGCCTGGCCCATTAAATAAACAACAGAATTTTCTGTAACTATCCTTATGGAACCCGATTCCAAACCATTTTGGGTGAGCATCGAACTGCGGACCTGAGATGTAAGCCAGGCATCTTTTGTTTGCTGTGTTATTGTTATGGGATAATCAATAGAAATTTCATTATAAACTCGCGTCACATTTGGTGTATTTTGAGCGATTTTTTCTGCAAGTACTCGCAAAGATGCAGTTGGCGTTTGCCCCACCAATAAAACCACCTTGTTAAAAGAGCTAACATTAATACGGGATTCGCGAAAACGAGGGTTTTTTACTATGGCTGTGTGTGCCTTATGGAAAATACGCGCATCACTTTCAATAGTAGCAACAGAACGTCTGTCATAACCAACCATACCCACTGCCGCACCTGCCACTACAGCCGCAACACAGCCTGTGAGCAAAGTAGATACCAATAAAAAAACAATTGAACGTATTTTCATAATTTACCCCAACATTTGGCCAAATAAAGATTGATCTATCAGATCACAAAAACAATGCAAAATAAATAAATGGGTTTCACGAATACGGGCTGCATTATCACCTTGTACTCTCAGCTCAATATCCTCTGGCCCAAGATGATTAGCAAGCAGACCACCATCACGGCCACTTAAGGCAATAGTATCCATCCCTCTGTCATTCGCCGCATTTACCGCATGTAAAATACTATTAGCATTACCTGAGGTGGAAAGAACCAATAAAACATCCCCTTCCTGACCTAAGGCCAGAATCTGGCGTGCAAAAACCTGATCATAATGGCTGTCATTAGCAATTGAAGTTATTGAGGCTGTATCCGTAGCTATTGCAATAACTGGAAGAGCAGGTCGCTCTACATCAAAATGATTAATCATTGCTGTCGAAAAATGCAGGCAATTAGCAGCCGAGCCGCCGCTGCCACATAACAATATTTTTCCATTATTAAGCAAACAGTTAATCAGGCGTGAACCCGCTTTGGCTATGGGCGCAGATAAGATGTCTGCAACAGCTATCTTCGCTTCGATAGAGACCCCAAAGAGATGTCTTACCCTGTCTTCCATCTGTGTCATTTTCATTAATTCTGCTTCTTTATCATTTTAAAAATCCAGCCCAAACGCGTTTTTAACCCATTCTACTTCTAATCCTGAGCCTTCAAAAGCTAAAACATCGAATCGTGCAGGTTGCTTGTCATGTATATTCTTTGACAGCAGATAGTTATACGCAGTCTTTATGAGTTTTCGTTGTTTAGAGTAGTTAACACTGGCTGCAGCTCCTCCAAAAGAACTTGAAGCACGGGCGCGGACTTCAACGAAAACAAGACAATTACTTTCTCGCATAATTAAATCTATTTCACCCCAACGGCAACGATAGTTAGATTCTATCCATTGCAAACCCTGAGCAATAAGATAGGTCCGAGCTTGAAGCTCCGCTGCTAATCCTGTCTTTAAGGACATCGTTTTCCCTCAGATAACTAGGACAACTAACTCGTTACTACCGCAACACCGCCTCTGAATTGACCCCAGGCTGGAATTCTTGCAATTTGCTGGGCACGGTTTAGATAAAGGACACCACTTTTATCATCAATTCCCATTGCAGGGAAAAGTAATAGCTGATTTAATTGTGTAGTTGCCAAGGCAAAACTATCCAAACCTAAAGCGTATAATCGATTGTAACTATTTAGTTGTTCCGGCCAATTTTTCGCTCCAGCCTGGTTAGTAAACACCCAGGGCATATCACTGAACATGATACCATCCAAATCTTTATCTTTCATGATATCTGGGCTGCCACCATAAACGGTCGATGTTGCATAGACTGGAACATTACCTGCAAAATAGTATTTTAACAGCGGCATTATTTGCCGAGCCTTCGTTGGATAGGCAAGTAAAAAAATCATATCAAAATCCTCGCGCCGGCGTGGGATCGTCTGAATATTGCGACCAAGCAATTCCTTGACCTGTTTTTCCCTAGCCTCAGATTCTGAAATATGAAGCAAATTACGTAAAGCAACATTTAAATCGTCATTAGCGCCATAAGCCAATTTATCAACCACAATACCGCCATTGTTTTGCCATTGTTTTTTAAAGGCTTCAATTATTTCCTCACCCCAAAGGCCTGAAGGCGCAATGACCAAGGCACGCTTATAGCCCTTTTGTCCGGCTTTTACGGCCACCTGACGCGCTTCGTTGCCAGGTGATAAGCCGAAATGATAGGCATTGGCATTAATGGTAGTATCAACATCATTTAGCAAGAGTGTGGGTACAGGATGCTCCATTGCGGCAACTGTTGTTACATCAGCTTTAGAAAGCGGCCCGACGACATACTCAGCTCCATCTGATATCGCGTTCTTGTAAAGCTCAGAAACGGGGGTTGAGGCAGTATTATAAAGTTTAACCTTCGTTGCCGTATTCGATGCTGCAGCTAAAAATCCATCGCGAATTGCATTGCCAGGTCCGGCTAAAGGACCGCTGAGTGGTAAAAGTAAGGCCACCTTCTGTGGTGAAGGATGCAAATAGGGTTTCACTGAGGAAAGCGGTGAGGGTAGTAACTTATTAGCTGGGTGCTCTTGATATTGTGTTTGCCATTGTTCCATCTTCGCCAGAGTTGTTATTGCATCATCGTTTTTTTGCCGGGCAAGCAGTGCTAATTTCATCCATCCTTGCATGGCAGAATTATCAGGCGCTTCAACAGCTAAAGTATTAAGCTCTTCAACCGGTAATTTAGTCAGGGTTAACCAGAGTATCTTTCTGTTATTTGTTTGACCTGCTTCATCAGGAATTAACGATTCCAATTTAATGCGTTCAACAACGGACTCAGTAGCAGATCCTACCGACTCATAAGCTGATGCCAGTGTTTCATGGTATTGGACTTGATAATAGGAAGACAAACTGCTAATTTCATGCACGCCTGCTAATCTGGCTATTGCCGAGCGTGGCTGTTCACGAATCAAATCTGTTTTTGCAAGCAAAATAGTTTTGGTATTGGCTTGTAGAGGCGATAAATTATTGGTTTGTGCCAAGATGCGTATACCATCACGCCACTGACCATCGTAGATAAAGCGCCCGGCAGCCATAATCAACAAATTCTGCTTCTCACCATCAGACTGATTTTTTGATAATGCCAGGTAAGAGTTTGCTGGCAAGGTGTATGGCGTCAGCGCTACTTTTGCATTTTCCTGGTTTCCAGCGGATTGAGGCACAATTACCCTCGCACATTGCGAAAGTAAAACAGCTGAAACAATAATTGTAATAAATTTTAAAACTGGAAACTTCGCTAACATGAGGATAGATCCAAAACGCAGGAACGCAATAGGATAAACTATGGTAAAAAATTCAGCAAGAACTTGCGGTATACTTTATATCGTAGCCACACCAATTGGTAATCGTGATGATATTAGTTTAAGAGCCCTGCATATTCTTAAATCAGTCGATTCAATCTTAGCTGAAGATACCCGACATTCAGCTCAATTACTCAACTTGCTGGGCATTCATAAGCCCTTGCTTTCTTTGCATGCTCATAATGAAGCGCATAAAAGTGAACAAATAATAGCTGCCCTGGAGCAGGGTCAGTCCTTTGCATTAATAAGCGACGCAGGCACACCTTTAATAAGTGATCCGGGCTTTCCGCTCGTTCGCCTGGCGCGTGAAAAACAAATCAGAGTTGAACCGATTCCTGGTGCCTGTGCCTTAATTGCAGCACTCTCTGCAGCGGGGGTAGCCTGTGACAGCTTTACCTTTGTAGGTTTTTTACCAGCGAAACAAGCCGCGCGTCGCGCTAAGCTTGCCTCATTACGACTTAGTGAACATACCATTGTTTTTTATGAATCAACTCATCGAATTATGGATTGCCTAGAAGACCTGATTGAGGTTTATGGGCTGGATTATGAAATGGTTGTGGCCAAAGAATTGACCAAAGCCTTCGAAAATTTCATTAATGGCTCTGTTGAAAAAATTAAGGACTGGTTTCTACAGGACAGCGCTCATTCTAAGGGCGAATTTGTGGTTATTCTGCCTGCCAAGCCAAATGAAGACATATCGAATCAAAAAGAAATAGCTATTTTATCATTATTAATCAATGAATTACCGCTAAAACAAGCTGTTAAAATAGCTGCTTTACTAACCAGCTCGAATAAGAATGAACTTTATAAACTAGCTCTGCAGTTGAAAACATAGATTTGTACAAAAATTCTGTAAAGGTTAAAAACCCAGAAATATCTTAGAAATCCATCCTCACCGTTAAAATTTTAGCCAAAACAGAGGCAGCCTTGCTCTAACTCTGGCTCTTCGAAATCTTCCTCTTCGGGAAGCTCGGCAGTCTTTTTCTTGGACTCTTCATGCTTATTGTAGGCAGTGAACAATTGATAGCAAAGATAAACTGCAGCTAAAACTAAAGCAGCCTGCCAGCAAACAGCAAAGGTAGCAATGACTAAACCAGGCAGAATAACATTTCTTGCCATAGTTAAATAAAAATCATTTCTAGCTTCGATATAATTTTTTAAAGCTTGTGGTTGGTTTTTATAATCTCTTTCTGCTTCTCTCAAAATTATCTGTTTTTCTTTGTAGTTATTATAAGCTCCTTCGGATAAATAAATTGAAGTACCAAAAACACACATGACATAACAGGCAAGCACCATAACTGGTGAACTAAAAACCATTGAGGCAGAGAATCCTACAATTAATAAGATGGCCGCGGTAGCATTGAACCAGTAAGTATCTTTTTTTGCTTCCCATTTAATATCCAGATCTTTAATTTGACCACCCAAGAGACGGCAGTGCTCAGAGTACATTGCCCTTTCTTCATGTAAGTTTCTTAATTCATCTGAAGTCATATAAGAAAGATTCGGCATTGGTCGCAATTTATTTTCATAAAACTCAAGATCTTTAGTGAGTTGCAAGCGCTTTGTCAGATATTCCTTCTCTGCCAAATAGCGACGCCAGATAATCAGAGCAAGATCAAAAAACAAAAAACCTACTAGCAACCAACCAGCTGCTGGAGCTGTCAAATGGAAGAGTTTATTGTAATTAGTGATAAGATTTGCCGGGCCCCAGACCAGATCATTGAGTAAGTCACCATGGCGTTTGTACAATTCATTAGCAAAACGCTTCTTCCAGTCTAAATGCTTTTCTTGTTCACTAGGATAGCAAACATGCTTTATTACCATGCCTGCATTAATAATAAAACGAGCAACAAAAAAACCAACGCTAAGCACTTTTAAAAACTCTGTGGGTATTTCCAGGTTCGTAATGATGGTATCCACATCAATTTTTTTGCCTAATACTGCTTCAAGCTTATCAAGCCATTTCCAATCCAGAGCAATTAGAAATGATTTGGTGAGACTAAGTCGACAGAAAACCCAATAAATACGACTCAAATTTGCAAAAGAAATATAATCTCTTATTTTTGATGGTTGTGTAGGTGTATGAACCAAGTCAACCAAACCCCTAACAAGCGATTTAGCCAGATAAGTTATGAAGGAATCTGTGTTGGCTTTTTCTTTAGGATAAATACCATTCGAACAGCGTCTTTTGATTTGTATTTTCAATTTCAAATAATCATTTGCTTTTGCTTGCTGGCCATAGGCAAGATAATAATTTTGCAACATGATGCAACAGTAATAGCAGTAGAACCAGAAAACATCTTGATCTGCTTCTTCTTCCCTAAGCCTTTTAAATAATAAATTAAATTCGTCAGTTATCAACTTTTCATTGGTGGCTACAAAACCATATTGATGATCTGTGTCATAGGCTCTTATTCGTGCATCATCAATAGTTTTTACACTTTGAAAAAAACCACGCTTATCGGCGACAAAATTTTCAAATTGTGCTTCATTAGTCATAGAAAATAACCCACTAAAATATGAACAGTCAGTGAAATAGTCAAACCTATCATTGTCTTTCCTCAGGTTCAAGAAATTTTGTATTTGTTTTCTTCATCCTGCTTTTATTTATTCTTGATGGCTTTATTTAATTCAGTTTAACAGGGGGAAGTCCAGGGTTTTATGGCAGTTCTGAGAGCAGCAATTAAGTTAACGATCCTTTGTACCGATCTCCAGGAGGTGAGCATTAATGGATTTCTTCCTTAACTTAATGGTAGAGACCTTGAGGGTATAAAGATCTAGCTTGAACCTTTTGTCCAAGCTATTCAAAAAGCAGTGACTAATTTTTAAAATAGGATTAACCCATAGCGCTCATAGTATTGATCTGGCCAAATCCCATAGACAATGCCTCTTTCTGAAGGTCATTTAATAAATCAGAGGTTCGAGTGCTAATATACCCTGCAGTTACATCCGGGTTTTTTAAAATAATTGTGAGGGCAGAATATGGATCCATCTTTGTCGATAGGTCGAGTAAGGTTTTTAATTCATGTACCTTAATAGCTTTTCTAACTTTGTTTGGGTACCAAATGCTATTCATTTCTTTTTCTAAATCATGAATCAGACTTTCAATCCTATCTATCTGTGCATTAGAGAAAGTGGAATCGAGACGTTTATTAAATTCATAAAATTCAACCTCGGGAGCCGGTTGAAAAAAACTGGAGACGGAAGCAAAGCACCCTTGGTCATCGGCCATCCAGGCTGAGCGGTTATTTTCTTCAGTTTCAGTAAATATATCTGCCGCCATTTTCTTCGATATTCTGCAATTAAAACCACTCTCCTCGTTTCCAGAAAAATGGAATAAATCATTTTTTGAACTGGCTTTATTATGACCTGACTGATTACGTTCATTTTTCCAGGTATTAAACAGCACTATTTGCCAGGCAGTGAGATCCGCGCGTTCACTCTCTAAAGTTTCAACAATATTAAAATGTCTTGGTTCTTGAAAGTCCTTGTCAGAATAAATTCTATAATGTTTGGTTGATTTATCTTCAAATATCAACCTAAACAGCAGGTAAGCTTCATGCTTTGAATCGAAAGACACAACATATTGCGCATAAAGAGGTTTCAATGGGTTCTCCTGAAAAAATGAAAAGCAGTATAAACCTTTTGATTCTTAATGCAAAATATTGGTCAATTTACCGGAATAAGGTACTAATGAGAAGTCTTAGCACAACAGGAAAGAGCTCCTCGCTGTGCTAAGTTCAATTGTGAAAAATCAGGTTATATTTCCAAAACAGGAAGTAAAGGATTTTCAATCGCTTCCAGTATTTCAGCTGTTCTTTTACTTATATGTCCCATCTTAAGTTCAGGATAGGTAGTTGTAATTTGTGAAACTGCAGCTTTTGGATCCCACTCATCATTCCCACTTATGGAGAGATCAAGAAAGGCTTTTAGTCCTTCTATCTTTTTTTCTTTTCTATCTTTATTTGCATACCAAACGCTTTTTATTTCTTTTGATAGCAAATTAATGTGATTTTCGATCTTCACAATTTCATCTTCCTGAAGGCGGGATGAATTACGTTTCTCTCTATCAAATTGATAAATTGCAGGCTCCATAGCCGGTTTAAAAAAGCTGGAGGTTTTGGCACACATGCTTTCATAAGCATCATGAAAATAGGAAAATATTGCATCGCAGGTACCTTCAGATTCATTTTCTGCCTTATTTTCAACGATATTTCCTTTTAAATCTAACATCGCAACAATATTAAGATCGCAAATATAGACCTCATCTTTTTGAGAAAAATTGAATACATTGTTTACATTAGCTTCCTCAATGGCAGCTTTATTTTCTTTCCAGGTTGCAAAAAGAACCTTATGCCAGTCACTTGGAATTGTGGACTCTAGTTTTCTATCCTCATTAATCCAATGTGCGGCAATGAAATCAGCACAGGCACTATCTGCTTCTATAACAACTTCATGCTCTTCCTCATTATCAAATTTAATTTTAAAATTAAGAAAGTAGTTGCTCTGCTCTTCCTTCGTGTCGAGGGTATATCTTTTATTAAAAACAGCTGATACAGGTTTCATAAAAATCTCCAAAAAATTGTTATTATTATTATTTATTTCCCTATGCAAAAGCTTGAAAAAATCTTACCAAGTAAATCATCTGAAGAAAATTCACCAGTGATTTCACATAAGGTTTGGTGGGCGAGGCGAAGATCTTCTGCAAGTAATTCACCTGCTCGCTGCCCGCTTAATTGGATTTGACCCGCATACAACAACTTTTTGGCCTTATCCAAAGCCTGTAAATGGCGTCTCCGTGCCAAAAACCGACCTTCCGTGGGCTGGTAACCGACAACTTCTTTAATTTTTTCCTTTAATAAATCAAGTCCAAGACCCAATTTTGCCGAGAGGTAGACGGCATTTTCGAGGATTTGAGGTTTCTGATCTATTGAATCTATTTTATTAAAAACATAAATAATGGGAACAGCTGCAGGCAAGGTTTTACGAATTTCCTCGGACAGCTCGTTAGACATTGCTGTACTATTTACATCAATAATCATCAATAAGCAATCAGCGCGACTTACTTCTTGCCAAGCGCGCTTTATTCCTTCCTTCTCTACTAAATCGTCGCTTTCCCTTAAACCGGCAGTATCTACAATATGTAGAGGGATATCATCCAGCAAAATATGTTCACGCATTACATCGCGAGTTGTGCCTGCTACTTCAGTAACTATTGCCACGTCGCGACCGGCAAGGCTATTAATTAAGGTTGATTTACCGGCATTTGGGCGGCCAGCAATAACCACTGAGAGGCCCTCGCGTAGTATTGCCCCCTGCGATGCGTTTGCACGAATGTCTTCAAGCATTTGCAGGATTTCATTTAACATAGCAGCAACTTTTCCGTCATTTAAAAAATCGATTTCCTCTTCTGGAAAATCGATTGCAGCTTCCACAAAGATACGCAGATGAATAAGTTTTTCATTGAGTTCATGAATTTTTTTTGAAAAATCCCCTTGCAGAGAGCGGATAGCCATTTTTGCAGCAGTTTCTGAGCTAGCGTGAATGAGATCAGCAATTGCTTCGGCCTGCGTCAAATCCATTTTATCATTAAGAAAAGCACGCTCAGAAAATTCACCAGGCTTAGCCATTCTTGCACCCAAAGCAAGCGCTTCAGTGAGCAGAAGATCTAACACCAAAGGTGAACCATGACCATGAAATTCGACAATATCTTCCCCTGTAAACGAGTGTGGAGCTTTGAAATAGATTATCAAACCCTGATCAATTACTTCATTTTGACGATTTATAAAAGGGCCGTAACTGGCTAGACGCGGGATTAACGGTTTAGATCCGTTGAGTTGCAAGGCAATTGAATGAGCATGAGAACCTGAAAGTCGAACGATCCCCACTCCTCCCCGACCGGGAGGAGTAGCAATAGCAATGATCGTTTCGTCTGACATTTTTTATTTAGCTGAAACAAGGGAAGGCCTATCATTTTCGCTGTATTTACGAGTGATATACCATTGTTGCAGAATGGATAAGGTATTATTGACTATCCAGTACAGTACCAATCCGGCAGGGAAATTCCAAAAAAGACCGGTAAATAAGATTGGTAAAAACATCATTATTTTGGCCTGCATAGGATCAGGAGGAGCAGGGTTTAGGCGCTGCTGAATAAGCATTGTAGCACCCATAATGATTGGCAAAACGTGATAGGGATCAGCAAGAGCCAAATCTTTTATCCAGAATATAAAGGGCGCTTGGCGTAATTCAACACTTTCAAGCAAAACCCAATAAAGGGCAATGAATACAGGAATCTGAATAATAATTGGCAAACAACCACCCAATGGATTTACCTTTTCCTGACGATATAATTCCATCGTTGCCTGGCTCATTTTAGCCTTATCATCGCCATGACGCTCGCGTAGGGCCTGCAATTTAGGTTGAAGCTTACGCATGCCGGCCATCGATTTATAACTTGAAGCAGACAATCGATAAAAGACGAGCTTTATTAGCACGGTTACTAAAACAATAGACCAACCCCAATTCCCAATAACTGAGTTAATCGCTTTCATCAGAGAAAATAATAACGATGAAAGGAACCACAGGATGCCATAATCTACAGTCAATTCCAGGCCAGGTGCAATTTCCTTTAAAACTGAAGTGTTCTCAGGGCCCAGGTATAAATTTGATCCTATTTCTTTCTTTGCAGAAGGTTCGATTGTGATAGGTTGGCTAACGGCGCCTATTGTGTAATCACCATTAACAGCTCTAGTGTAAAACATAGAACTGGATTCTGGTTTTGGAATCCAGGAGCTGACAAAATAATGTTGCTGCATTGCTATCCAACCGCCTTTGGCATCAACATCAAGATTTGCCTTATCCATATCCTTAAAATTAACTTTTTGGTAGCGATGAACGCCGGGATTGGAGTAAGAGGCGCCGGTGAAAGATCCTACATGAAAAATAGAGGATTTATCTTCTTGCGGCGAACTTCTTAAAAACTGAGTATTCATATACCCTTGCCAGGCAGATTTACCCTGATTATCCAGCAGGTATTTAACTTGTATTAAATAGCTATCCCTTGTAAATACAAATTCTTTCTTCACCTCTAAACCTTCAGCTGTTTTACCAGTCAAGGTTACAATTAAAGTTTTCTCTCCAGGATTTAACTGATATTCCTGTTGCGTAGCGGTAAAACCAAAATCGATATTTTTAGCGGCCTGTCCTTCTGTGGTAGTAAATAAACTACTATTAGCGACGTATCGTTCGCCAGCATTGTTCTGCAATAAAGTGATCGGCGTATCTTTTTCATCCACGCTTACTGGATAATCAAGCAACCTGGCGTTGACAATGTCGCCCTGTCGGAGGTCAATACTCAGATTGAGTACATCTGTTTTCACTTGTATTGTGCGCGAATTGGAATTAGTTGCAGATTCTTTAGAGGCAATAGGACTTGCTTCTGTATGACTACCAAAATTTGTTTTCATATTGGGCAGTAAACTACCGTCGCTTACCGATGAGGAAAGGGGCGCAGTCTGTGATTTATTTGGGGTTTGCAAAGGGCTTGGCGGATAATCGTGCTGCCATCCGGTCCATAGAGAGTAAGCTATCAGCGCAAGAGCTGCATATAATATAACACGTCGTATATCCATTAATGATTCTCTTCGTTAGGTGATACTGGATCATAGCCGCCCTTTGCCCAAGGGTGACATCGTAGTATTCGGCACATTGCTAGCCATCCCCCCTTAAAAACTCCAAAGTTTTTTATTGCAGCAAGGGCATAGTGCGAACAACTGGGATGAAAGCGGCAACAAGGTTTCATGATAGGGCGAAGTAATACTTGATATAAAACAATAGGTAAGCAAATCAAGTTGCGTACAAAACAGCTAATTTGTTCCATATTATATCTAATCCAGCAATTAATGTCTTATTCTCTACCTTTGCCACACCTTGTCTTGCTAAAAAAATCACATCAAAAGCAGGCAATTCCCTGATACGGAAGGTTTCACGCAATAAACGCTTTATGCGATTCCTGTCGTGAGCCTTTGGGATTGCTTTTTTCGACAAGGCTAATCCAAGTCTGGAGTACCCTAGAGAATTTGCTCTATGCAAAATAATAAACTCTGGGGTAGCTATTTTTTTTGCTTGCTCAAACACATAGTCATAATCGCTTTTTTTCAACAAGCGCCGAGTTTTCTCAAAGCAATTCACTTAAGCGGATAAACGCTTACGACCTTTTGCACGACGACGTTTCAGAATTAATCGACCACCGCGAGTTGCCATGCGAGCACGAAAACCATGATCGCGTTTGCGTTTTAAGTTAGAGGGTTGGAAGGTGCGTTTCATGATGAACCTGTCAGAAATTAATTTTAAGGTTGGCAATGATAGAAAAATTTACATCTGCTGTCAAACTTTGTGCGATGTTTTGTCGCCAGATTTTTAATTCCTGCAAATGGCCGAATTGTTGTCGCCTAATAATTATAAAATATTAAAATATAAAAGATGTTTGTTACTATATAGTAGAAAAATACGGTGGATAAGTGTTTAAACGTAATAAAATTCATAGGCTTAGGTGAATTCTTTCCTGTTATCTAACCAGCTGTATTCCTCGGGATAGTTTCTTTATTGATAGGTCATAATAAAATGGTACCTACATTATCCACCCTTTATAGTGAGGATATATGTCCTTTATACACAGTTTTCAACTGGTAAAAAATTTTAACAGAATCGTGGATATCTCTGTTTTTTTGTTCACGGCGGCGTATAATCGTTTTTCTATG
Source organism: Tatlockia sp. (assembly GCA_013812775.1). Lineage (GTDB taxonomy): Bacteria > Pseudomonadota > Gammaproteobacteria > Legionellales > Legionellaceae > Tatlockia. The sequence goes on from JACCSX010000191.1 coordinate 14,733, forward strand.
GCTTTATTTTGCATTGATTTGTTTGATGCTATTCTTAGTCTACTTTGAGTTTAGATAACTCATTACGGACAATTTTGATGAATATTTCTTGCTTACCTGGTTAAAGTTCATCAACCCATGGAAAAAGCCGTTACAGGTGAAAAGACCCAGATTTTAAATACAGAGATGTTCTCAATAGACTGTATCAGCTTTTCCTGGGGTCAAGTAAATCTATTGGTTAGTAATTTTAAATTGGCTTTTATATGTGTTTGCAATTCAATTCAGATTTGTCAAATAACCTGGTTTGGCCCTCCAGGGATATGAGTTTCATATTTATACCTGTATGAGGAGTTTTTGTGTCTGAAGATGTTTGGAAGAAGTGTCGTGAGATCTTGGAAGAAGAATATCCGCCGCAACAATTCAATACCTGGTTACGCCCTTTACAAGCTGAATTACATGAGAATGGCGTTGTTTTACTTGCCCCCAACCGTTTTGTTGTTGATTGGGTTAAGCGTAATTTTTATACACGATTAAAAGAAGTTGTTAATCAGATTGGTGGAGATACTTTTTCTTTGCTGAGTATTGGTATAGGCACAAAGGCTGCCGAACCTGCTCCTGTTGATAATTCATCTGCAAAAATAGCTGATAATATTATAAGAGTTAGTTCAAAAAAAACTGCTGATTATAAAAATAGTTATTTAAATAAAAAATTTATCTTCGATAGCTTCGTTGAAGGGAATTCCAACCAACTGGCTCGTGCTGCTTCCTGGCAGGTTGCTGAGCGTCCTGGTGATGCTTACAATCCTTTATTTATTTATGGCGGCGTTGGATTGGGAAAAACGCATCTGATGCATGCTATTGGCAATACTATTCTTACTAACAATCCAGAGGCCAAGGTTCTTTATCTGCATTCGGAACGATTTGTTGCGGATATGGTAAAAGCCTTGCAAACAAATTCTATCAATGAATTTAAACGTTTTTATCGTTCCCTGAATGCCTTACTTATTGATGATATCCAATTTTTTGCTGGCAAAGATCGCTCGCAGGAAGAGTTTTTCCACACCTTTAATGCTCTTTTGGAGGGGCAGCAACAGATTATTCTTACTAGTGACCGCTACCCTAAAGAAATTGAAGGTATGGAAGAACGATTAAAATCTCGTTTTGGCTGGGGTTTAACTGTGGCTGTTGAACCGCCGGAATTAGAAACACGGGTTGCAATTCTTATTTCAAAAGCTGAACAATCAAATATTGATTTGCCTTATGAGGTGGCATTCTTCATTGCCAAACGAATTCGCTCCAATGTTCGCGAACTTGAAGGCGCGCTACGACGAGTTATCGCTAATGCGCATTTTACTGGTAAACCTATAACGATTGATTTTGTCCATGAAGCATTGCGAGATTTACTTGCGCTGCAGGATAAATTAGTTACTATTGAAAATATTCAAAAAACAGTAGCAGAGTATTATAAGGTCAAAGTGGCTGATTTGCTATCAAAGCGGCGTAGCCGATCTATTGCAAGACCAAGACAAATGGCCATGGCTTTAGCGAAAGAATTGACGAATCATAGCTTACCCGAGATTGGCGATCATTTCGGTGGCCGTGATCATACAACGGTTATTCATGCTTGCCGTAAAGTTAAAGAATTGATCCTGGATGACAATGATTTCGCTGAAGATTATAAAAACCTGATGCGTACTTTGTCATCTTGATTAGAGATTACTATGTTTGAACTAACACTTTCCAAAGAACAATTACTAACACCATTATTGACTGTCGCTGGGGCAGTCGACAAAAAGCAATCTTTAGCCATTTTGTCGAATATTTTGCTTGGATTTAAAGATAATCAGCTAATGCTGACGGCCACCGACCTGGAAATGGAAATTACAGCCCGTGTTAACTGTGATGCTACTCAAGATCCGGGTAAAATCACTGTACCTGCGAAAAAATTTATCGATATTATTCGCTCTCTTGATGATGAGGCAAAGCCAACAATTTATTTAAAATCCGACACCGTAGTAATCAAAGTTGGACGTAGTCAATTCAAACTCGCTACCTTGCCGGCAGACACTTTTCCTTCATCGGAAAATGAAATGAGTGAAGTTGAGTTCTCTGTTTCTAGACTTGCTTTTATACATCTTTTACAAGCCACTTATTTTGCGATGTCCCAACATGATGTAAGGGTTTTTTTAAATGGATTGCTTCTTGAATTGGACGCCCATACCATTACAGCTGTTGCTACAGATGGACATCGTATGGCAGTTTGTAAATTACCCAGCGAACAGTCTTTTTCTCATCAACGATTTCTTCTGCCTAAAAAGGGTGTACAGGAAATGCTGCGTTTGTTGAATTCTGTGACTGATGAGCATATTTCTATATCTGCTGGAAAAAATCATTTTAAATGTTTAACCGCAGAATATAGTTTCCAAACAAGATTGATCGAGGCTCGTTTTCCCCCTTATGCCAAAGCAATTCCGCGGGAACAGGATAAATATGTTTTGATTGATCGTGATTTACTCAAGCGTGCTCTTACACGAATTATCATTCTTGCTCATGAAAAATCACGTGCCGTTATGCTGCATCTGCAGGATAATTCGTTAACGCTTATTGCGAATAATCAGGAGCAGGAGGAAGCGGTCGAGGCCATAGAAGCTCATATCGAGGGTAATGAGTTGAAGATCGGAATTAATGCCTCTTATCTCCTTGATGTCTTGAATTTCCTGTCCGAGGGTCTTGTCCGTTTGTCTATGTCGACAACTGATTCCAGTATTTTGGTTGAAACATTACAGGATGAATTATACCAATATATTATAATGCCCATGAAATTATGAGTCTTTCTTTTTTACAGATACAGAATTTACGTAATATAAAATCAGCTCGTTTTAATCTACATCCGCAACTAAATGTCATAGTTGGCGCTAATGGTTGCGGTAAAACCTCATTTCTAGAAGCCATCTATCTATTAGGATCAGGTCATTCCTTTCGTACTCGTGAAATTAAACCGCTAGTCTCAAAAGATAGTGATTGTTTGACAGTCTTTGCGCGAACCCATGATGAGCAGTCAATTTCTATACAAAAATCCCTTTCTTCGCCTACGCAAGTTCGGTTAAATGGCTATTCCTGCCAAACGAGTTCCGAGCTGGCCTATTTCTTACCTTGTCAGGTTTTTTATCAGGACCTTTTTCAAATTATCGATGCAGGCCCTTCCATTAGGCGTTCTTTGCTGGATTGGGGATTGTTTCACGTGGAACATCCTTATCATCTTCTTTTAAAAGAATACAAGCGAGCATTAAAACAACGTAATAGTTTGCTAAGACAAAGAGCGAAGGAAGCTCATTTTGAACCCTGGAATTTGATTCTAGAAGAACTTGCGAATAAAATAGACAGCTATCGTTCACGTTACATCACTCGCCTAAAGAGTGAATTTAAAAAAATACTGCCGCTTTTATCCGAGATTGATTGCAGCTTGCAATATTATAAAGGATGGGATCGTAAGGGCACTAACAAATCCTTAGCATTAATACTTAAGGAAAGCTATTATTTAGATTTTCAGCGCCAATTTACCCAATATGGAGCACATCAAGCTGACATTTTCATTGAGACTCACGATACAAAAGCCAAACTCTACTTATCCCGCGGCCAACAAAAAATAGTGCTTATTGCGCTAAAACTTGCACAGACTTCATTAATGGATCATGACTGCATTTACCTTTGTGATGATTTACCCTCAGAGTTAGACAAGCTACATCTAGAACGCTTGTTCACACTTATTAGCAAAACCAAAGGACAGTTTTTTATAACAGCGATAAATGAGGAATTATTACCAACAACTTTTCTAAATTACTCCTACTCAAAAATAGATCTTAGTTTATCTTAATCCTATTAGGGGCAGTTGATATATTGACATTCCATCGCTTTGCTTTTAGCCAAAACTTTAGCCTAAAATGTTTCACGTGAAACAGAGCATAAACCAAAGTTGGCCATGTAAAAGTAAGCAGAGTCTGGTATACTAAGTGCTTTTGTACAGCCACAAGCAA
>JACCSX010000067.1 GCA_013812775.1 Tatlockia sp.
TAGCGCGTGAGCGTGGCAATCTTTCACTTAATGGCTGGAAAAGACAGGGCATTGGAGATTTAGTTGCTCAAGGTACTTGGAAACTTGATCATCCTCAAGCAAAACCTTTTTTGCGTTGCGTGAGCACCCAGCTGCGTTTTGGTTTATCGATGCCTACGGGTCTTAAGCAAGATGAAGATAAAATTTTAGCATTTCCTTTTGGTAATGATGGTTCTTGGGGGCTGCAAATTGCCGGCGGTTTAGATTTGCTTTTTGCTCATCGCTTACGTGGTGGACTTGATGCTGAATTTCTCTACCTTTTTGGCAATACACGCGATCGTCGTATTAGGGCTGGTAATGGGCAGACAGATCTATTGTTTTTTAATAAAAATTGTGCTTTTAAAGAGTACGGTCTAGGGCAACAATATAATCTGTACGTTGAGGCGTTTGATCTTTTAGGTGGTTTATCGGTTAAATTAAATTATCAGTACTTAAAGCGAAACGAAGATAAGTTATATGTCAGAAATGATGGCATAGATTCTGTAGGGTTAGTTAATAATGCTCAGAGTTTACAAAACTGGACAGCGCATAGCTTTATTGTAGGTCTTAACTATAACTTCTGTCAGCCGTGTTCACCATGGCCTGTAGAACCTTATGTAAGCTTTTGGTATAAACATGGCTTTAATGGTAAAAATGCATTGCTTGCAAATACTATAGGAGCCTCAGTTACTGCAAACTTTTAACTCAAATTTTTATATATAAAGAGTAGCTCAGAGTTGATTTTGCTTTCTTTGCTTTGTATACACTTATTATGGTGATAGGTAAGTGTATACTGCTTAAAATTATAAGTTACATGCACTAGTACTGTCTCTTCAGAAAGACCATACGTTATGCTTACTTTAGAAAAATGGCTGTATGGGCCTTTAGATACAAAAGGCAACTCTGGGTCTGCTTTACAAACAAGTTTTTCACTATAAAAAAACCGTAGAGCCCTGAGGTCTGTATTCGGCATAAGTGCTGCTACTATATCTGTTAATGTATCTTGAGGTGTTTCTAAACAATAAAGGTAGACAGGCTGAAGTTGTGTAGAAACGTCTGCAAAGATTTGCCAGGGTAAAGGATCAGTAAACTTGTAGGTTTTTTGACTACGTTGCTGGTCAGTTAGGCACGTATGTAACCGTTTATTGTATTTAGTGATGAGCAATCTAAATGTATCTCCTCCAGCAGGTCGTATCCAAGGAATGTTACACGCATACTCTTTAAGTAAACAGTCAGCCTGATCGCGATAGGTATGTATACAATCAATCGCATGGCAAACAAGTTTAGTTGAACGGTTTTCTCGGCTTAAAGTGTTAAAAAAATTGTTAAAAGAAAGTGTGCTTGTTAGCACCAGCTGCTTTTTTTTTGTATCAACAGAGTCAGGAGTAATGCCATAAATAGTTGTTCGTCCACCCTTTTTTATATGGCAGTAGGGTGGAAGCGCCAGCGAGGGAACTTGCTGTTTTATAGGGCTTTCAGCCAGTGCCCCTGAAACTACTGTATAATTGAGCACTAGTGGTTTTTTTTTATAAGTAAAAGGCTCTTCTAAATGGTAGCCTCCAGCGTAGCATGAAGCATAAAAAAGCACGTTAACAGAGATATTTTCATTGAAAAAAATCAAAAGATTTTTAAAGTCATCCAAAGGCAAACTTGCTATAGTACCTTGAGGCGTTTTTTTTTGATACTGTGTTATACGTTCTTGAATAAGTTTTAATTTTTTTTGATGCTCTTTAGTTGCCTTTTTTCTATAGTACTCTTCTAATAAATAATAATAATTGAGTTGTTGCTTATAATTAACTGATGCAAAGCCATGTCCGGTTAGATATATATTCCAAAAAGGTGCTTGTAGACCTCTTTTTTTATACTCTTGGTTAGTTATAAAAAGCTTTTTTAAACAAAGATGTATAGGCTCAGCTACATACTGTATTGGTACGCTACCAATAGACAAGGTAAAAGATGGTAGATGATCCAATTTAAGCCCGAGCGCAAGCTCTCCATCAGAAAAGTCGCCCTGTTTTTTAGGGGTGAAATCTTGCGTATAATAAGAGGGTACTAAAACGCATATATCAGGTGACAAAGAGTAGGTCGACCATTTTTTCAAATCTTTTATAGCAAGTGAGCACAGCATATAGGTGGCTAGCTCGTTATAGCATGTTTTATGATATCTGTTAGTAAGTGCTTGAGTGAACAGCAGAGGAGCTTGTTCAAGAGAAAATGTGCGGGAACTACTTATTTTTTTAAGTGTTTTAAGAAGTTCTTGTTGAGAAGTAGTATTGAGCAGATTCTTAAGAGAGTTGTTTACAAGATCATACATAGTAGTTGTATAGGTTGCTTGGATACGAAACTGTTTAATAAGTTCTTGAGATGAAAATCGTTTAAAAGAATTGTACTTTTTAAAAATATACGTTCTGTTTTTTAAAATAAAATCTTCTAAAATAGTAGTATGATCTTGAATGTTTTGGAGTAAACT
>JACCSX010000114.1 GCA_013812775.1 Tatlockia sp.
TCGGTTTGAAATTGACTGAAATCAAAATTAGCTAAATCTATTTCTTTATTATTCATGCTACAGCTCTCCTATTTGTAAAAATTATAACAATTCTTAAAGAGCTGACACACTTATTTGAACACTACCACACTTGCCCATCAATTTGCATTATCTTTTCCTCAATATATTGATACGCTTATATTACTTGCACCACCTTCGCTTTTAAAAATGCGAATCGCTTTCATATTTCGCGGACTTTTTGCCAATCTGTTACCCACGACACTTTTTGCCAGAAAATTTTTAAACTATATTTCCTCTAGAGGCTCTGAATTTCCAGAACATTCCGTACAAGCTTTTGTAATTCAAGTGCAAGCGTACAAACTAAATACTATGAAACTTCCTATTATTTCGGATTATGATTTAGCTCGTCTTCCCTCTCGTACATTGCTACTTCTTGGCGAAGATGAAGTACTCTATGACGCAGAAAAAGTTGCTTCCCGCGTCCGTTCAATTGCTCCATTTGTTACAATCGCTATTATTGCAAAAGCAAAACATATGGTTTCTGTTGATCAACCTGACTTGGTGAATGAAAGAATTATTCAATTTGCAAGTTAAAATGATATTTCAATGAGATTAATGACCGGAGAAAAAAATGCAAGAGGATGTCTTACTCAAATTTAAACAAATACAAAAAGCGAGCTGGGGATTGTTTGCACCTCTTGAAATCGTGACTACTATGCCAGCTGCTAATTTGGTAAAATTTTCAGAAGCACAATCATCAGACACCATCCTTGATGTCGGTTGTGGCACTGGTGTTGTAGCCATTACAGCAGCACGCCTTAGCGCTACTGTCAGTGGTTTGGATTTAAGTCCGGCATTAATTGAGCGTTCTCGAGAAAATGCCAATACCGCAGGTGTTGATGTTGATTTTCAAGAAGGTGATGTTGAAGCGTTGCCCTACAAAGATAACGCTTTCGATGTGGTTTTAAGCCAATTTGGACATATGTTTGCACCGCGGCCCCAAATAGCCATTCAAGAAATGTTGCGAGTTTTAAAGCCAGGCGGAACGATGGCTTTTTCAACTTGGCCACCTGATTTATATGTTGGTCGCTTGTTTAGTCTAGTGGCTAAATACTCACCACCCCCTATAGGCATTTCTTCCTCTTCCCTTTGGGGAGATCCAACTTTTGTACGTGAACAACTAGGAAATGCAGTAGTCGGTTTAACCTTTGATCAAGGCATCATGCAATTCCCTGCCTTAAGTTTTGGTCATTATTGCCATTCCATTGAAACTACGCTCGGCCCCATTCTAAAATTGGTGCAAGAATCAAAAAATGATGCCACCGCCCTTAATCAATTTAGAAATGAGCTTAAAACACTAGTAAATCCTTATTTCTGCGACAATCACATTCGCCAGCATTATTTAATGAGTCGTGCAAAGAAAAAGTTTTAAAAAACGGAAAGATGAGCAACATTATGCTCATTATGTGTAATTTTAGCTCTTATATAAGGGTAATTTAATATATTGACTATTTTATCTATGTATTTTTGGAACCTTACTTAGAATAAATTGATATTAAGCTTTTAATAAGGTAAATGACGCATACCGGCGGGTCTGAGTGATCTGGCCCGGTACAATCAAACTCACTCCAATTTACTTAGGTTGCATTTTTTGATCAATCTTTTCTTCAATTTTATCTTCGCAAAATTGAATTAACCCCTTAATTTTGTATTGTTCAATCAGGCTAGAAAATTCAGGATCGTTAATATTTTTATCTTGTATGAAATTGCGTACAGAATCTCCATAATTTTGCATTTTACGCTCAGCTCTAATATTAAAAGTGCGCATTTCGTTCGGGTTTATTTTTGAACGACCTATCTTTAAATCTCTACGAATTGCTGATTCTGCGGTATCCCCTGTTTTGTTTATAATCGTATTTTTTTCTGCCGCATTAAAAATCAATGAGTTGAGTCCTCTAATATAATTAGCATTTCCTGTACCATCATCTATAAATTGCAAACCTCTTATTATTCTGGTTGGTAATGTGGCAGATTGTATATACTTAATATTTTTTTCCTCAAATTCATTATCTTTTTCTTCGCCATTTTTTTTTATATACCCAATTACATTAGGAAAATAAGTATGATTAGGTGGAGTAGCTAGCATCATAGCGCCATCAATTGAAAAATAAGAACAACCAAGTCCCTTTTGTAAGGTCATATCCGAATCATAAATTTCAATATTGGCTATGGGAGAAATTTCTTTGCGAAAGGTCGATGTAATAATATCAGTGAATTTTGTCGTAGGTGGGAGGGGATCGCAATGCAGGTATCTTACTGTTGGTGGGGTGCTTCTTTTATCAATTTCAAATTCACCAAAAATGGCATGAGTTTTTGGAAAATGTATGATTTGAAACTTAATAAGATCTTGATTAGTTTCATTGTTAATTAAGATTTTTATTTGTTCAGTTAGATCCTTTATATTTTCATCTGTGATGACAAATATGGAATTTTTTCGAGCTTTTTTGCTCATTTTTGCCGCCAATATTAATGCTGTATCGTCACTATCTATTTTTCCTAGCTTATCAAACTTATGATAAATATCATCTTTTACTTTCATAAAAGTCCTCGCCACGCATATTCTCTTCTTTTAAAATTATAGACCCATTTGTCTAATTTATGCTCAAGTAGGTTATGTTTGCAGGGTCGAGAACTAGTGCTATTGTTAGCCCATAAAGGAAGAAGAGTTAAACTCAACAAACCATTAAATAGCTATTTAGGGGAAAAACGGAGGCATAACACAACCTATGATGACTTTAACCCCGAGCAGCACAAAAGGGGAATAAGCGAAATAATCGCATTTTGTTTTTCATATGCTTTTAATATACTTAAATTTTAATTGATTAATTTTCATTTGGCGAAGTCTGAGGCTCAATTCTTGAGATTCTTCGCTGCGCTCAGGATACAACCCGAGGTAACTTTGCTTTTACAGCTGCTCTCAATGCTTTTAATGAAGGTGGCTCAATAAGTGCATCCAGCTGACTTAAAATAAGCTCTTCATTACCCTTGACGGTTTCAAATCGAACAGCAGGATTATTATCAATATTTGCAGCAACCAAGCGGTAAGCTTGATCCAGTTCATCCGCAAGCTTTGTAAGAGTGAGTGATGGAACAGTTGTTAAACTTAATGAGCGGCAGATCTTAGGGCGGACTGCTTCCCACTCTGAACCAGAATAAAGATTAGCTCTTGGATCTGCATATCGCCAACTTGGGCTTTGAAGACATCACGAGTTTCAATGCTGATTGCAATTTATCAAGGACACAAAATGTATATGCTGAACGGTCAATGGTCGTTTATTTGCTATCTCGAGCAGTTAGGGATGTTATTAATGCAAGCTCATTATAATTTGCATTTTTTTGAACTTCTTCTATGTTTAAAATGGATTTTTTCAATTGTTCAACATGAGGTTGTTTTTTCTCTGGTGCAATGATTTCTGTAATTTTTTTATTAATGAGATCAGCATAAAAAAGCTTATTGTTATGCAAAATTATCCCATCCTGGTTATTTAAAAGTTTTTTCATGGCACGATAAGTAGGGCGTGGATTGTCTTTCGACCAATTGATAACACTGCAATCATTACATTTCGCTTCCATGACTTTCCAACAATTTGCATTGGCGGGTCATCCGTTTGCTTTCCCTTTAACCATTCAAGACTAGCAAGAAGAGGCTTTCCTGCTTGATTACTATCAAAATTTATCACTCGAAGAAGCGAGGGTAAAAATTTTTGAACTGTTTTTTCCTTTAGTTCAAGCTCATGATAAAACACATTATTTGGCGGCCTGATTAAAGAACCGGCATTTTTAACCGCATAGATAAGTGCTTCACGACCTACTGTCGTATAAATAATATTCCGAACTTCATGATCAGATAATTCAGTATCCAGTAGTAACTTACAGGCTTCTACCAATGTGGCCGCAGATTGATCGAGATCATTAAGAGTACGTAATCGCGTCTTTTTATTTTCTTGCTTGGCTTTTGAGAATAAATCTCGTAATACCATACTGAGTACATCTAGCGAATCATCATGGGAGTTCGACTCAAAAAGATTGGCAAACGCAACAAGGGTTGCCATCTTCCGCTCAAAAGGCAAGCGGTTGATAGCTGTAATTTTTGCTGTATTAGCAAAACGTGCAAGAGCCGCTATTTTACAGGTAGGTATTCGATATAATGGTAAGATAACACTAATGGCACGTGCAGACTCAACACGTTTTAGCGCCTGCACAAGGACTTTGCTACTGATTCCAACCGGACCCTTACGCAATTTATCAAGCAAGGACTGATGCTCGTCATCCTCTACTACTAAAAGTTCACTCAGTTTTTCCTGCTGTGATTCAGTTAAATTTTTAATCAACATTCGCCATAAGCGAGATTCCATTCTGGAACGAATTTCTGCAACAAAACGCTCCAGGATTGTAATACCAGGCAGCAATATTTTGTTTATAGATAACCAACCTACCGCGTGATCAAAAAGCACACCAGGTCTGTCAGTGCCAGTCCAGCATAGTGCGCATAATATACGGCCAAGACGAAAACGACTACCATTTTCAGCGAACTCAACATAGCTATAACGTGATCGAATTTCGATAGTATGGCGCCAACGTTGTCTGCTCTCCATATACATTAATACACAATTTCCAGGATCATCGATTTTAATTTGAGAAGCAACCCGCTCAATTACCGCACGAGGGATCTTACTCAGATCGGAAATAAAAGTTCCAATAAATCGAACCGTTGCAAGCTGTAATGCATAGCCTAACCGGCTGAAATCACCACGTTTACTTGCAACCCATTCTTTATCCTGATCATCCAGGAAAAAAAGGGTGGAAACGATGTCTAATGGTAGGTCAGTAGGATATTTAGCATAATTGTCACATTGGGCTGGGGAAAGAAAACTGACAGGCATTTTTATCCAAATTGATAAAGTGATGTTGCAAAACTTGAAAGATTTGCAACTTTTAAGGAAGGCTTATATTGCCTACCTTAAATTTGTTGCAAAAATTAGATGCAAAAGTCTATTCTTTTGCGGTATGATTTGCAAATAAATTTAAGGACTGAAAATGAAAATTGGCTATGCGCGTGTTTCAACCACCGATCAAAATTTAGAGTTGCAATTGGCAGCCTTAAAAGAAGCTGGTTGTGGTCGTATTTATCAGGAAAAAATTTCTGGGGCGAAAAGAGAACGTCCTGAACTGCAACGGATGCTTGATCAGCTTCGCCCTGATGATGTAGTTGTTGTTTGGAAGTTGGATAGATTGGCTCGGTCAACACAACATTTATTAGAGCTAGTAGAATTAATTAAAGTAGCAGATGCATCATTTTGCTCACTTTCAGAGCCATGGGCAGATACAACTTCTCATGCAGGTAAAATGATTATGACAGTATTTGCAGGTATTGCTGAATTTGAACGTGATTTAATCCGTGAACGGACAGGCGCTGGTCGTGTTGCTGCCAAGCAGAGAGGCGTTCGCTTTGGTCGTCCTGAGAAAATGAATGAGGAACAAAAGCTTTTGGCCAAGCGCCTTTTGCAAGAAGATAAATCAGTCAGCGAAGTTGCGAAAACATTTAATGTTCATAAAGCAACGATTTATCGTTTGTAGATTTTTTAGGAATAAATATAAATGAGTAGTCCGAATTTACCAATGCAAAACAATCGTATTACAACCTATGGTGCTGTTGCTACAGAATTAGCTTTGCTAAGTGATAAACACCTATTAAAACTTCTTGGAAATGTCACATCGCAAGGGACCAGCATCGGTGGTCAAACGGCTTTATTGAAGATTGGTAACGCAAATATCTTTGTCAAGAAAGTCCCTCTTACTAATATTGAAAAACAACCCGAAAACGTAATGTCGACAGCAAATATGTTTGAGCTCCCTCCTAATTATCAATATGGTATAGGTTCATTGGATTTGGAGTATGGCGAGAACTTGCCACTCATATCATGTGCACTAACTGGGTTATCACTGGTCAATGTTTAAATTTTCCTATGATGTACCACTGGCGTATCCTGCCAAGATCCAGGATAGAACAACCAACTGCTGAAGAATTAAAAGCACTTGAGTCTGACGTTGAATTGTGGGAAGGATCATTGTCAGTACGCAAGAGGCTTGAGGAAAATTTAAAAGCATCAGCTGATATCGTATTATTTTTGGAGCAGATCCCAGAGAATTTACACAAGTGGCTTCGTAAACAGATTGCCAAAGGCGGTGATGTTGCTGATACAGCCTGTGCAATGGTAGAAAGCAATCTTAAAAAAATTACTTCTTTTATAAACTCACAAGGATTGCTGCATTTTGACGCACATTTTATGAATATATTGACGGATGGAAATCGGTTGTATCTTGCCGATTTTGGTCTTGCAACTAGTAACCAGTTCGAATTGTCAGAATCTGAATTAGCTTTTTTTAAACAGCATCATAATTATGATCAGTGCTATACAATGGCTTACTTAGTAGAGTGGATACTAACTGAATTTTTAGGAGCTGAAAATTGGTTTACAGGAAACTACAATACTATATTGCATGAATATGCCAGTGGGAAAGGGAAATCACTTCCACCTTTTATTGAATCGTTAGTCATGCGCCATATTCCTGTTGCAATTGTAATGAATTCGTTTTTTTTAAAACTTAAAGACTCTAAGGGAACCCCCTATCCAACCAGAGAACTTGAACGTGCTTGTAAGGTAGTCGCTCAAAAATCACGAAGATTAAAAAAATGAGAACTATATCCACTCTTAATATTAAAAAAATCAGTCACTTTTTTCTAACCTTATTGATCGTATTAACTTTATCAAGCTCAAATGCCGCTACAAATGATAATTTAAAATCCAATAACAAGTTAAAATGGCATCCTTGTAAAGATAGCGGCAATCACCATTTTTTATGCGGAAAAATTTCTGTTCCTTTAGACTATAAGCACCCTCAATCAGGAAAAATTGAATTGCCAGTAAGTATGCATCCAGCTTCTCACGAAAGTCGTGGTTATTTATTGTTTAATTTTGGTGGGCCATGGGCTGATAACGTTAATATTTTACCTTCTATTATGCAAAAAAAATTAACACCAACCATGATAGAACAATTTGATCTGTTAGTAATGAATCCACGAGGAGTTAGCCCGAATTTAATAGAATGTAATACTCAAAATCCCGCTAAATTAAAAGCAATAAATGAGGCAATGAAAAATATATTTACTCAAGGCGATGAGCATGATGCAAAAACGCTGTATGAACTTGCAAAACAAAAACAGGAAATATGTCGATATAATGAGATCAATAATTATGCTGGTACAATAAATACTATCCAAGATATTGAAGTCTTACGGCACGCTCTAAACATAAAAAAATTAAACTTGTACATGACATCTTATGGAACACGACTTGGACTTGCCTACTTGGTTAACTATCCAGAACACGTTCATCGGATTATATTAGATGGGAATATATTTCCTACTAATCAGTTAATATCTTTAATAAGCCCTAGAGCTTTTGGTGCAGTGGCAATATATATCGCATTCTTTCAAAACTGCCATGAAGCAGGAACTGGATGTATTTTAAATAAATCTTCAAATAATTTGATTGGTGAGTTCAATTCATTGTTAACCCGCGCCAGACAGAACCAAGGAATTCCAACTAATTCAGAATATGCTAATAGGCCTGTTACCGCCGGAATGATTAAAAATTTGATGTATACGAATATGCAGCCATCTAATTGGAAAAATTTAGCCCAAGCTATATACGAAGCTGAAAAAAGTAATTCTGGCAATAAGTTAATGAAAATTTATGCGGATAATACAGGGTATGATCCGAAGACTGGTAATTACACCGTGGATAACAATGAAACGCGTCGATCGGTTATTTGTGGAGACTACAAACTCCCAGATTTTAGTAATGAAACAACCTGGTTAAAATTCATAAATCAAATTAATTCCAGATATTCTCAGACTGGAAGCATCTCAACACTTTGGTTAACACCTATATGTATTAAATGGAACATGCAAAGTACACCATTATTACCAAAGCCCTCTGAAGTTTTATCCAAAAAAGCGAATAACCCCCCACAAGTATTAATCATAGGGAATTCAATAGATCCTATGACCCCATTTAAGAATGCTCTTGCAGTCAAAAATTATCTGGAAAAATTTTATATCAAATCCACTATCATAAAATGGAATGGAGTGAGTCATACGGCGTTACTTACAGATTCGGCACTAAGCTCTTGCGTTTTACACAATGTTGACGAATTTTTAATAGGCAAAAATGTGTCAACACCAATCAAGTGTAATGATTGGCAAAACCCATTTACCAAAAATGAGTAAGCTAGTTAAGTGGATCTATTGTTCTTGAGATCAGAAAACGTTATCCGTGATTCCTTAAGTGACTTGGTGAGTAGGCCGGTGGAACTTCCCCTCCAGCCTCTCGCAAAACGGTGCATGAACCTCTCGACTCACACCGCTTCCATTAGGCAAACCCTCCATTCATTCCTGCTCGCCAGTGCGCAAACAAATGAGGTTGTTTCTCAAATATCCTTTCAAGAAACTTCCCCGCTTTTGTTTTGTGCCTTCTAAGTGGCTTGTGTTTCTTCATCGCCCAGACAACTATGATCTTGCTACCATAAAGTAGACACAACGAAACCGAACATGATGTATAATATTTGTTCATTCGAGGTGTATTATGAGTAAACGAACAAGAAATTACGATAAAGAATTTAAGTTAAATGCAGTTAT
>JACCSX010000242.1 GCA_013812775.1 Tatlockia sp.
CACTACTTTGCATGGTAAAGGACGATTTATTTCTGACAATACTATTGATGTGGAGGGAAAGCACTATCAAGCCGAACACATTATTATCGCCACAGGTGGTGAACCCATCATGCCTAAAGATATGCCAGGAATTGAGCATGCCTTTGATTCTGATGGTTTTTTTTCATTAGCAGACAGACCTGATAAGGTCGCCATCATAGGAAGCGGCTATATTGGCGTTGAATTAGCCGGTGTTTTACATGGTCTGGGCACTGAAACTCATTTATTAATTCGTGGTGAACGCCCCCTAAGCCGTTTTGATTCTCTTTTAGGCGACACCTTGCTTGAACTTATGTCTGAACAAGGCATTCATTGCCATTTAAATCATAAAGCGCAAGGTATTAGCTTGGGTAAGTATAATCGCAAAGAGATAAGATGCCAAAATGGCTCTGCTCTGTCTAATTTTGACACTGTTATTGTTGCAGTAGGACGGGGCCCACGAACTTTTGATTTAAATCTTGAAAAAGTTGCGGTAAGAATGGATAAAAAGGGATTAATCGATGTAGACCCCTATCAAAACACTTCCGTATCTGGAATTTACGCTATTGGCGATGTGACCAATGCGCCAAGCCTTACACCAGTAGCTATTGCCGCAGGTCGACGGCTTGCTGATCGCCTTTTCGGCGGCCAAAAAGAGGCATGTTTGGATTATAGCAATGTTTGTTCCGTTGTCTTTTCCCATCCTGCTATTGGATCTGTGGGCCTGAGTGAAGAAGAAGCTATTGCCCAATATGGTCAAGGAAATATCAAAATTTATAAAACTCGCTTTAATCCCTTATTTGATGCCCTGAGCGAAGAAAAGACAGCGACCGCGATGAAACTGGTTACCCTAGGTAAGCAGGAAAAAATTATCGGCCTGCATGTTATAGGCTATGGCGCCGATGAAATGCTGCAAGGATTCGGCGTTGCTGTTAAAATGGGAGCTTGCAAACAAGATTTCGACAATACCGTTGCTATACACCCGACGAGCGCGGAAGAATTAGTCACCATGGTTTGAGGTAAAATGAATAAATCCCTTCGCACTTTTAATAATAAATATCCTGTTCTTGGCGAGAGAGTTTACATTGATCCTGCTGCGGTGGTAATCGGTGAGGTTAAACTTGGAGATGATGTTTCTGTTTGGCCAATGGCTGTCATTCGCGGCGATGTTAATTTCATTACTATTGGCAATTCTTCAAATATTCAGGATGGAGCAATTTTACATGTAACCCATGAAGGTCCCTTCACTCCTGAAGGTGAACCGCTCGTGATTGGCAAGGGAGTTACCATTGCCCATCAAGCAGTTCTGCATGGCTGCCGGATTGATGATTATTGCTTAATTGGTATGAATGCCCTGGTTCTCGACGGTGTACATATTGAACATCATGTTATGGTCGCAGCAGGTAGTCTTGTTGCTCCTGGTAAGGTTTTAAAAAGCGGATATCTCTACCTTGGTAATCCTGCTCAAATAATTAGGCCTTTAACTGATAATGAGCTATTACGTCTTGAGTACTCGGCAGACCATTATTGCCTGTTGAAAAATAAATATTTAGCACAACAAAACCTAGCTCTGACATGAGCCTAGATACGCCTCTAGCTCATTTCCCTATAGTTTCTTAAATACTCAAACCTCATCTCAAATCTTTATAAATAAATTAAGTTGCGGCCAATTTAATGTACCACTACAGTAAGAAATAAACGAAAACACAGATTTTTCCTATTGCTTAAGAGATCGGAGAATCAATCTGCTCTAGATAGAACCCTAAATTTCTCTGGCGATCCTCGGAAACTAGAGCCCTGTCGCTCTAGCCGCACCGCATCACTGTTTCAATCTTCATGATAACAACTCGGATAGCGCTAAGATAATTCTGGAATGAATGATAGAAAGTGAAGAAATATTTCAAATAAAAAAAGCGGCAATAAGCCGCTTTTGGATAAAGCCCTGGCGATGACCTACTTTCACATGGGGAAACCCCACACTATCATCGGCGCGGGTCTGTTTCACTTCTGAGTTCGAGAAGGGATCAG
>JACCSX010000250.1 GCA_013812775.1 Tatlockia sp.
TGCACCGATTAATCCTAAACCAAGTGAAAGTAGTGAAGAGATAATGATTGCGGCACGGTAACCTAATAATCCCAGCGGATAAAAAAGGCAAAGGAAAAAAGGAGGGTTTAAATTGGCCGGAATCGTCTTCGAGACCGGATAGGGATTTAGACCATAAATAAGTGCTTTAGTAGAGATATAAAAGGGAGTGAAATCGACAATGCGAGAATAAGAAAATATTAGATACAAAACTATTAAATAGATAAGAATAAGAAAACTAATCAAGGGAATTGTGTAAGATTTATTATTCATTCTTTTCTAAGGGCTTTGATTGAGAGTTCTAGGGTAAAATCAGCCACTTCTTCAGGAGTTTCTGGATAATTAACATAGGCTTTGATTTTTATCGGTTTGTTGATGCGTTGCCCCGTTTTTTGCGATTCTCTAATCATTTCTTTTACGATGTTGCCCATTTCACAAACAAAAAAAACATCGGATTCCGGACGCTTTAAAAATTGTGCCTGAAAGGATTTAAATACTACGGAACTTTGTATGTTTTCGCGTTTAGCATGATAAAAACTATGCAAACCACCGGCAAGATCAGCGCCCACAGCGAGCGCACCAAAATACATGGAATTAAGATGGTTTTTGCTCCGTCTGCCAAGGGGCAATTTGACGACAATAACCTTGTCATCCAGCTTAATTAATTTCGGTCTTAAATGACCAATTAAAGGGACTTTGAAGTTGCCAAAAGACCAAAGAAAGAATTTAAAGCGGGTCAGGGGGCTCATGTAACATCCTTGTTCACCTGCAAATTTGAGACAATTTTCTTTACACCACGTATAGCATTTACCCGCTTAATGATGGCCTCAATCGATTTATCCTCTCTCACTGCCCCTGATAAGGTGACTGTCCCATTAGAGGTGCTTGCATTTATACCCACTAAAGGTATGGATTCATCATCAAAGACCTTGGCTACTAATACGGCCGCTTCCACTTTCGCAGTAATATAAGCATCAGCAAGGGCGGTATTCACTTGCTTGATTACTAAATCATTAGCATTAACGGCTTTCACACCCTCAGTAAATTTTGCTACCTTTAAAGTATCAACAAACGCCTGGTTATTTTTTACGTGCCCTTTCAGAGTAACAATGCCATTTGTAGTCGAAATAGAAAGTTGCAACAGGTTAAGATCAGGATTTTGGGTGAGCTTGGCGGTAATTTTGGTAGTAATGACTGAGTCACTTATGTTTTGCTCAATTTCCTGCAGATTGTTATCCGCATAGGCGAATTTAAACGACATAAGTAGTATCAAGTTAATAAGAAGGATTAAAAACCTGCGCATATCTTTAGTTCAACCTAAGCGAGCATTTCAGGAGTATATCATCTTTAGCCTTAGTACCAAGTGGTTAATGAAGATTTACTGGCGGTCATTAGGACAATTTATCAGGTAAATCTTACCAAAGTTATAGCTAGCAATTTTGAGTCGATATGGACAGATTTGCAGCTAGAACACAATTTAGCTTATGATGTCGGTTCATGAGACTGTAAATATTCCAACTTAAGATTTGTTGGAGGATAAACCTAATGCTAAAAATGAAATATCTTGCTGCGATTACCTTTGTAGCTCTTTCTGTGCTTGTTTTTATGAATTTGCCAGATAAACAATGTAGGCCACTACATCGAGAAATTGCTATTACTATAGATGATCTTCCGATTGATTCTGTTTATTTCCAAAAAATTGCAGAGAGTCTTAAAGCACATCAAGCACCTGCCATTGGCTTTGTAATTGCCAATGCCGTGAATGAAAGAAATTTAATTGATCTGAAACAATTTTTAGATGATGGTTTTATCATTGGTAATCACAGCTATTCACATATGAGTTTAAGAAAAAACACTGCCAAGGATTATATTGCAGATGTGGATAAGGCAGACAAAATTCTCTCTCCTTTGATGTCTGGAACTAAATATTACCGTTATCCCTATCTCGCTAAAGGAAGATGGCGAAAAAAACAAAAGGTATTTGATTACTTGGCAGCAAATCATTACGTTATTGCACCAGTAACTGTCGACTCAAAAGATTTTGAATTTAATGCAGAACTTATAACATCCGCGGATCAGAATAAACCTGAATTCTTAAGTCAAATAAAGCAACGTTATTTCGCTTTTGTCTGGCAACAGACTTTAAAAGCTGAGAGAAAGCAAAAATGTTGTTCTAAACAAATATTAATGCTGCATGCCAACCAAATAAATAGTTATTTTTTGAATGATCTTCTCAGGATGTATGAAGATCAGGGCTATCATTTTATAACTCTAAAAGATGCTTTAGGTTGATTATATTTTTTACCAACCAGCATTAAAAAAATGCTATAATTAATCTTTTTTAGAAGTATTAAATCATGCATTCCATCTCTATTCGTGGCGCTAGAACACATAATCTCAAAAATATTGATGTGGATTTACCACGTAATCAATTAATCGTTATCACTGGTCTTTCGGGTTCCGGCAAATCCTCTCTGGCTTTTGACACGCTTTATGCTGAAGGCCAACGCCGCTATGTAGAATCGCTTTCTGCGTATGCCCGCCAATTTTTGTCAATGATGGAAAAACCAGATGTGGATTCGATAGAAGGATTATCGCCGGCCATTTCTATTGAGCAAAAAGCGACCTCGCATAATCCACGTTCCACAGTCGGTACTATTACTGAAATTTACGATTATTTACGCTTACTCTTTGCTCGCGTAGGCGAGCCCTTTTGTCCTACACATGGTGTAAGTTTGCATGCACAAACGATAAGCCAAATGGTTGATCAGGTTTTGGCGATGCCAGAAGGAACCAAGGCGATGATTTTGGCGCCTGTGGTGCGAGAGCGTAAAGGCGAACATGTTCAATTGCTGCAACAATTACAAGCACAAGGCTATGTGAGAGCACGAATTGATGGGGAGCTTTGCGAATTAGATGATCCGCCAAAGTTGACTTTACGACAAAAACATACAATAGAAGTGGTTGTCGATCGCTTTAAAGTAAGATCTGATTTAGGCCAACGTTTATCTGAGTCCTTTGAAAATGCCCTCAATCGTGCTGAAGGGCTGGCCATCATTGCCGCTGTGGATCGTGATTTTCCGGATATTATTTTTTCTTCAAAATTCGCCTGCCCACTTTGTGGTTATAGCTTAAGTGAATTGGAGCCCCGTCTTTTTTCCTTTAATAATCCTATGGGCGCTTGTCCTTCCTGTGACGGACTCGGTGTTGATCAGTTTTTTGATCCAGAGCGTGTTGTTCATGATGAGACATCGAGTTTAGCGACTGGCGCTATTCGGGGTTGGGATAGGAAAACCACCTATTATTTTCCCATGCTTGAATCCTTGGCTCGACATTATAATTTTGATATAGAAAGAGCTTTTTGCGACTTACCCGAAAAAATACGTGAAATTGTGCTTTTCGGTAGCGGGAAAGAGGTCATTGAATTTCATTATCAGCGATCACATGGCGATTATATGGTTAAAAAACATCCCTTTGAAGGGGTGATTCCTAATATGCAGCGTCGTTATCATGACTCAGATTCTGCAATGGTGCGTGAAGAGCTGGCTAAATATTTATCCTCACGTCCCTGCCAAACCTGTAATGGTGCGCGCTTACGGGAAGAAGCGCGACATGTTTTTGTGGATAGCAAAAATTTGCCAGAAATTACCTCTTATTCGATTGAAAAAGCTTATGAGTTTTTTAAATCTTTAGAGCTTACTGGGTCTCGCGGTGAAATAGCCTCAAAAATCAACAAGGAAATTACAGAACGCCTGGGATTTTTGGTGAATGTAGGGCTTGATTATCTGTCCTTAGGACGCAGCGCTGAAACACTTTCCGGCGGAGAAGCGCAGCGAATTCGCTTAGCCAGTCAGATTGGCTCAGGACTAGTTGGCGTGATGTACATTCTTGATGAGCCTTCCATTGGTTTACATCAACGCGATAATGATCGCTTACTTAAAACGCTGGTGCATCTACGTGATCTGGGTAATACCGTTATTGTTGTTGAACATGATGAGGATGCTATTCGCTCTGCGGATTATGTACTTGATATTGGTCCGGGAGCTGGAGTACATGGTGGTAAAATAGTTGCTTCTGGTACACCCGATGAGATTATGACTAATTCAGCATCACTAACTGGTCAATATCTTTCAGGAAAGCAATCAATAGCCGTACCAAAATCGCGTGTGGCTGTTGACGAGACCAGAATGATTCATCTCCTAGGTGTGTCTTGCAACAATTTAGAAGAAGTTAATGTTAGCATTCCCTTAGGACTTATAACCTGCGTTACCGGCGTCTCAGGCTCTGGCAAATCCAGTTTAATTAATGACACTTTATATCCGATAGCGGCTAATAAATTAAACCGCGCCAACCTTCTTACCAAGGGGTCACTTAAGGAAATCAAGGGCTTGGAGCTCTGTGATAAAGTGATTGATATAGATCAAAGTCCAATAGGTCGTACCCCGCGCTCAAATCCGGCAACTTATACGGGTATTTTTACGCCTATTCGTGAATTATTTGCTGGTACCCAAGAAGCGCGAGCTAGAGGTTATCAGCTAGGACGCTTTAGTTTTAATGTACGAGGCGGACGCTGCGAAGCCTGTCAGGGTGATGGATTAATTAAGGTCGAAATGCATTTTCTGCCTGATATTTATGTCTCCTGCGATGTCTGTAAAGGCAAACGCTACAATAGAGAAACCTTGGAAATCCAGTATAAAGGTAAAAATATCCACGAAATTTTGGAGTTAACCGTTGAGGATGCACGCTCCTTTTTTGATGCAGTTCCTGTTTTAGCAAGAAAATGTCAAACCTTGATTGACGTTGGCTTATCCTATATTCGCTTAGGCCAAAGTGCGACAACCTTATCAGGCGGTGAGGCACAACGAATAAAACTGGCCCGAGAGTTATCTAAACGGGATACCGGCAATACCTTATATATTCTCGATGAGCCCACGACGGGTTTGCATTTTCATGATACCAGGCAATTACTCGCAGTATTGTTCCGCCTCCGTGAACAAGGCAATACGGTAATTATTATTGAACATAATCTGGATGTTATTAAAACTGCTGACTGGATCATTGACCTCGGCCCTGAAGGCGGTTCTAAAGGCGGAAAAATTATCGCGACTGGCACACCTGAAATGGTAGCTAAGCGTAAGGTTTCTTATACTGGACAGTTTTTGCGCGCCTTATTATAAGTTTTTTTCAAAAACGATAATAATCCCAATATATCTACTCAGCAAAAGTTTTAGAAAAAACTGCAGATAAAGTAACCAAGAAATAAAAAGTCCAGTAAACATTAGCTTTGTATTTTAAGCCGCGTAAAATCAATAAGATAAAAATATTGACAGCCACACCAATCTTAAGTATTTTAGTGACCATTGCCAAGATGGTGTAATTAGTGGAACGCTAGCGTCATTGTTAATGAGGGGGGCCCCGTGGAGGCTAGAGTCTTCTTCTCTGTAGTATTAAATAGTTTAAGTAATCGCGATGGTTCAAATTCTGGATGTGTATATCCCCTACTTGATATATCCCTATGCAAGGCAATCGCTTATTTAATTGGGGCGCGCTGTGGTTTCGGCTCTCACTCATTATCTATGTTTGCTTCGTTGCACGAATAAGCAAAGGCAAAGCAGATAGACGGAGAGATGCCGCCAGCGCCTGGGGCTGAGGGAACTCTATCCCTAAGGAAGTCCACTTGTAAAAATGGATGTTAAAAATGCAACAGAAAAGCGAAGGTTTAAATAGTATTGATTTTTTGCTTGCAAAACAATTGCAAAATATCTTGATGAATTGGATATTACAAAATTTAAATACTCTGCCATTTTGGTTTCCCCAACAAAGTTACACTGAATTTCATCAGATTAAAAAAATCGTGACAGCTGAACAAAGGCCAAATGAAATAATTAATAATGGAAAATATTTAGGATCGCGACTTCTATCCTTCCTGCAAAACATGAAAAATCAGTTAAAGGAAGATAATGATCTATATAGCTTAATACATGATATTGAAAAAAATATTAATAAAGCCTGCTTAGGATTAATTAATCAAAACTTACTGAAAGCATTAGAGAAACAGTATGAAGAGTTTTTTAAAAAAATAGCCTCAATCAAAGAAGAAAGCCTCTCAGCCACTACCTTAAATGACATGAAACAAGATGCCTTTGCAGAAAAATATCAGCTGCGTCAAAGTGATTTTAGGCGAGCAAAATTTACTCAACACCGAATCCAGGCCTTGCAAATATTACTGTTACAACCAGATAACATCCTTCTTTTAGCAAAACCTAAACCGCTATCAGTCATCGATTGGTTGGATAAAAAATATTATGCTGATCTGCTGTTTTTGTTGTCAATAATTTCAGCAAGAGAGCTTGAAAACTGTCTTGAACACAAAGCTACTTTATACCAGGAAATAGTGGAAAATTTACAGAACCAAGCTGAACAGCTTAGTGTTCATTGGCAAAATCAAACCTCGGCCATTATTCGCATGTATCGCATTCTTAAATTTTATCAGCATTGGCAAGCAACACTGGGAAAAACACTTGGTAAGCTAGATATTATGCAAGAAAATGATAATGACCTTGTAGAATCTGAAGACAGCGATTGGACCACATTGAGTACATTTTTGCGCTTATTTTCTTATGAGAAAAAAACTTTTTTTAATGAAGCTCTTAAAAAAGAGAATGCTATTCAAATTTTCGGCTCACTAACCAATCTTGTAGACAACAAACGAGAACTAACAGATCCTCAGAAAATTCTGAATTATCTCGACCTTGAAAAACAAAAGATTACAACAACAATTGACGAAGATAAAAATCGCCTTCTAAACAAATATCCATCATGGAAAAAATTCATAGCTTTTTTGGGTTTGGCCTTAACAGAACAACCCACTTATAAAATCGGTATGCTGGGATTTGATATAGGAAACGATTCTATTGATAGCCTTGAAAATTTACAACCCGAAAAGGCACAGGTTATCAACGATAAGATTAATGACTGGGGCAATAAATTAGTGCCAATTTGGATACAAGAAAGATTGAATCCTGAACGCGACGTCAAAATTATTAAAAATTTGGCAGGTCTCTTTTGTTTGCTTGCCAATCAAGGTGTTTCTTCATGGCTGGGATACACTTATTACTTTGTTGCCGCGATTAATCGAGTTTTATTTTCACAATTTGATGCCTGGGTAAGTTTGGGCTCCATAATTGGATTAGATGAAATAGGTTTGCTCGAAAATGAAACACCCATGCGCTGGCTCTCGGGTCTAGGCATTCACATGCTCTTTTTGCAACATTCAGATAATTGGCTGCCCACCTTTTTTAGCTATATAGCAGCAACGTCTGCTTCCTTTGGTTCAGCAATCGTCATCGAAGAGCTAATTAAGAATGAAGTAGAAGACAAAGAAATATTCAATCCCAAGGCCATTGCTATTGGCAAATTTGCCATAGAGGCAGGCATATACAGCAAGGTTTACTCTGCAAGTTTCCAAAAGATAGTTGAACTGCAGCAAGCCACAACCCAATTAACTCATGCTAAGGCACTAAAAATCATGGGATTTTATGCGCAACCTTTGAAACGAGAACTACAAAAACGCTACCATGAGCGTGCTCGTCAATATCACTATGATAAATGTATAAATTTATGCCCTGATAGCGAAACGGATGTTGAAATAAAGACAAATAATCTCGATATAGATGATCTCAGCTGTATTGAATCTTGCAAAATCAAGGATCAAACCATGCGAGATATCAATCAAGCCTATTCATATTTGAAATCCTGGAATCCCTAAAGCAGGTTAACAAATTAAGGACAAGAATGTACGAATCAAAGTTTGAGATTTCTTCAGAAAAAAAGGGAACAGATGAAGAACAAAGCATTCAACTAAACCGAGCTTCATCATCCTTTTTTTTTGGTTCTGCTAGCAGATATCATCGCACACCTTCGCAAGGCCTGGATCTCTTTGAAGCAATAAAAAAAGATGATATTGCTTTAATTAGACAACTGTATTTAAGGCACCAGATAAATGTACTTGGAATGGTTAATCAACAGGGAGAAAATGGATTAATTGTTGCTGTTCGAGCCTATGCCTACGCTGCAATGAAATATCTCTTATCAGAAAATATCGCAATTGATATGCGCGACCATTTAGGAAATTCCGCCTTACATTGGGCTGCATCAAACAATGATTTGCAAGCAGTAGAACTATTACTGGCAAATAATGCCAGTCGCAACTGCAAAAACAACTGCGGGCATACGCCGAATACACTAGCTAATTCCATGGGGTATACCGACATCGTGTCTCGTTTTAAGGAGGTTAGTAATTATAACTACCATGCCGAAAAGCTGACCTTGCACCAAAATATTATTGAAGATTTAACAGACGGCAAAGACTTTATCAGTGAAGCGTCTCATGTCCTTCAGCTTCACCTGGAGATGAGTGGATGTGAATATCGAGATGCTCTAGAAACTATTTACCAGCAGTTGCTACAACCTGAAGATCTGCTTTGTGTTTCAACAGAAGAGATAACTACTAACAGACCTTCTTTTAAAATGCTGCCTCGTAGCGGAAGAAAATTTGAAGGAAAAGCTGATTATTTATCACAACCTTTAACTGAGCAATCTCCTCTTTTTAGCAAAATTAATAAAGTTATTAATAATATTGATCTTTTTAATAAAGACCTTGCTGGCATTTCCTCCGGACCCTTATTTCAGATTTCTGAATTATTGAGAAAAACAAAACGATCTTATCAGCAGTTTCGGAATGAGGTATCTCAGTCGAAAGACGAGAGCAGGGATAAAATTTGTGCGGGACGTGCCCGTATACGAGGAGCTTTAGGGTTTTATTACCTCAACGCAAGTGTAGAGCGGTTCATGACCTCAGAGCTTAAGGATAATGAGTATGGCTTACATAAAGTTATCGAATTCTGCGATCTATTTATTAAAGAAAAGCCGACAGCACCAACAGTGGAAGGCGCATTTCACAGTTTAGGTAACGTGTTGTTCAAGCAAATTTCAGCCCCTACCGAATTGATGATTTTTGAAAAAAATAAGACTGCATTTCCTATAATAATTTCTAAAGCGGTCAGAGGGGAGAATTTAGAAAAAGTGCTGGATCAACATCCGGAATGGCTGGAAAAAACAGATTCTTTCAACTATACCGCCCAGGTTATACTTACCCTGCTTGCTTGTCCCTCAGATGGCAAGGCGGATAATTACATGAGTATTATAAAAAGAGAGGGAAAGGATAAAGATCTAAGCAGGATTGAATACATTGGAATAGACAATGATCTTGCATTTGATCCAATTTATACGATGTTACCTTCGTCTCCCCCAAAAAAGAATAATAAAACAAAGGAAATTCCCACCCCAACAGTTAAACATTTTGTGGATTTAAGATCTGTGTTTTTTTGTATGGATCTAATACATAATATTGTAGACTCAGGTTTCCGACAGGCTTTTCTTGAACAACCCCCTGCCTTGATTATTCTCAAATGGTTGAAAGAACTCTTATTGCAAGAAGACCATTACCGAAAATATTGCAAAATGCCAGGTGGAGTGAATGAATTTAAAGAAATCAGGGTGCCACTTAAATTTTTACCTGGAACTATCCAAGGCATTTACGAAAGATTATGTCATATGCAAGACCTGCTAAGATCTAATCCCAAATTAACGCATGCGGAACTACTCAAGAAAATATATCCAACTCTTTCAGCCTGTTATGATTATGTTCGCGCACAAAAAACGGATGTTCTTGAGAGGCTTGAACTGATATTTTTTGGTCTTCCTGAAATTCAAGACATACCCAACTTCCCAATAACCGAGTTAATGGCGCGAGAGCTTGAAGGCTATACCCATACGCCATTTCAAGTTCTTAATGGTAGAACAGAAACTTTAATAGAAGCTGCGCTAAAATTTATCAATGGTCTTGATTATTCAGGAATAGACGACCACATTCAAGGCTATATCCTAGAAAAAATAGGAGCTGATTTCTCCCAATTGGGCTCGTTTGTATTTAATCATTCAAATACATTGACCGATGAACGTTTAAGTACTCTTGCACAACGTATTATACAAATAAGATCCTTAAAATTAATTAATTGTTGTCAGGTAGACGGCAGTGGTTTGAGTGCGGTTTTGCGCCATCATCCTGAAGCTCAAATTTATTTGGAAGGCTTTGAATCCATTACCGCACTTAATCTATTGCCTTTACTACAACAATGCAAAGATTTAATACTCCGATTAGATGGACGAGACTACGCACTTAACAACGCAACAGATAATGCAGAATTATTCAAACAGGCTCTACAATCAGATGCTAACACCTCTTTAATTGCAGCCTTGTTACTTTCAGGCGCCCACTTGGGATTTGAGCGCGGAGCCCAGTCACCGCTGCACATTGCTATCCAGGAGGGTAAAGAAAAAGTGATTCTAGAACTCATTCGTTATGGGGCAGCATTAGACCAGCCTAATAATGAAGGAAAATCTCCGTTGGACATAGCGTGGGAGGGGTATAAAAAACAAAGAAATAAGCCTCAGATGGAACTTTATTACTCTATTATTGTTACTCTTGTTGGTCAGGGCGCCAGAGAAACCAGGGATGCAGCAGCTATTTTAGGGCTACTAAATAACTATAATGAATTTTCTCCAGAAGCAGCAAAACATGTATTTACCTTTGTTTATTGTCACAATTTATTGACGGCCATTTGGGTTGACAAACTCATTTCTAAAGACTTGTTGGTACTTGATCTTAGTCCATCCGAAAACTTGAGTATGGCAGTGGTAAATTTAACAGAAGAACTTCTAGAAGCGATTCATAGAAAACTGCCTTTCTTGAAATCATTAAATATCGTGGGTTGTAAAGGCTTAACCAGCGATTTACTTAAAAAAATCATTAATTGGAAAATAGAGACAGTAGTCATGGATTATCAGCAGGCTACTCAATGTGGGTTAGTAAATCTGGATAACTTTGTAGACTACGCAGCTCTTACAATGGGTGAGGGAGTATCGATTCATATCACTCATCTACTCCTAAGGGGGCAACGATTTACCGAGAATCATTTATCCAATTTGAAATCTTTTATTTGCAAAAATCCATATCTGAAAAAGCTGGAATTAATTGGTTGCAACCTGGGTATTAAGGAAATCAAGATCATTGCTGACTCTTTTACAGAAAACAAAACCCTGGAATGTATCAATTTAGGCCGAAATCCGCTGGGAGACGAGGGCGTTGCAATCCTATTAAAGGCTTTGATTCAAAATAAACAAAGTTGCTTGGAAGTACTTTCCCTTGATGAAACCGGAAGCGGCATTATTAGTGCTGGATTATTAGGGGTAATGCTTAGAGGCCACTCATTTCTCACAGATTTATCTTTGTACAAAAATCCCTTAGGAAATGAAGGTGTGAAAGAATTAGCTATGGGCTTAAATTTAAGAAGACAGGACGATAAAAAGAGAATTATAGGTAGAGTAAAAAAAGGGAATGTTCTAAAACGTCTGGTTCTCAACGAAGTCAATATGGGGGAGGAAGGTGCATCTATTTTGTCTGAGGCGATTTCTTTATTAAAAACCCTGGTTTCCCTTGATGTCGGTTATAACCGATTCGGAAAAGCTGGGGCTCTCAATTTTATCGAGCTCTTGCAATCAAATCGCTGGTTGATAAAACTCCAATACGATGGCAATGATCTTCCTCAATCACTAGAACAAAAATTTAGAGACCAAATTGATAAAAATCGCAAATGGTGCCAGACATCCAACTTAAAGACTATTAGTTCTGAAAGGCAACCACACTGGCATCAGCGTACTACACCTCTCCTGCCGCCTGAAAATATCGAACTAGTAAACCTACGGCGTGAAAATGAAAGACTAAGACAGCAATTAACTTCGATAACAGGACAGGCAAACAATAAAACAGAGAAAATGAATAGTTCAATTTCAGTTGAAGAAACTAAGAAAAATGATGAGAAAAAATCAAGACTATCAATAGGCAACCCATCCAATACTACCATCTGGTCGAAAAAGAATTCAGGCGGGAATATTTTATTGGCCAGATCTTCATCTTCCACTCAAGAGACCTTAGAGGAACCTAAAATTAATGGGTTTAAAGGATAATTTTTAGCGGGGTGCTGGCTCTAGCTTTTTTGGCTCTTTGCGAAGGCAGTGAAATAATCCGGATTGAACCTCTGGATCCTATTCGCAGCGAGGCCGGTTTTGTTACCTGTGCAATGCAAAGAACCAACCCTGAGTTTATTATTGGGTGGTTTTATAATTAATAGACAAAGAAAGGAGATTCTATGCGTGAACGCCGTTCTAACTTTTCCCTATACCCTTATGCAAAAGCAGCAGTAGCCTTTGCAAGCACTGTTTTTGGAACCTTATTATTCTCCCAAATTATTTCTCCGAGAAGTTGGTTTGGCCAAACAGATGAAAATGAGCAATCTGACAAATCAAATCAAAATACGGCTTTGCAGAAAAGAGAACCCTCGCTTTTTACCCTAGAACTTATTAGTCCCGTTGAAGATTTCACTCTGATGCATTCTTATGAAAAACGTGATTTGCCTGATGACCTACAGTCGTCCTTGATTGAGGGAGAGGAAGTAGGGCGACTTAATTTATCAAGTTTTAATGGTTTTCAGAATTTTATAATACGAGGCAATAACGCTTTTATAGCACAGGGCCTTGGAGGATTTGTAATCGCAGATAAGTCTAATCCAGGTAATCCCGTTTCTGCTCGATTCGCAGGTATTATATGGGATGCAAAACTTTTGAAAGATGAAGTTTATCTTGCTAATCATCTTGCTGGATTTACCATTTTGAATGTACGGAATATAACAACTCCCAGAGTTGTTGCTCAATACCAGATAAATGTTGGGATGACTCCACCTGTGTTTTTTGTTAAAAGAATTTTTACTTATAATAATAAGACCTGTCTAATCAATACTTTTTCGGGTGAGTTACGTGTCTTTAATGTTGCCAACCCTTCTCAAATTACTGAAATTCGTAAGGGAGGAGTTAGGTATTTAGGTGGGAATCAAATAAGCGATATTGCACAATTTGAACAAAATTTATATTTTGTTTCTCCAGGGTTAGGACTAACACTTATGGATTTATCCACATTTGTTGGTGCCCCAAATCAAACTGTGATTGGTTTATCAGGAGTTGCTTCTGCTATCGAGAATTATGGAAATCTAACTTATGTTGCTGCAAGGAATGGAGGTTTAAGAATAATTAATTCGACCTCATATAATTTGGTAGGAACTTACGCTTCTCAAAATGTCATTGATGTTAGAGTTTCCGAGAAGGGAAACGACCGGATTGCTTATTTGGCTGTTTCCGGACTTGGTTTGCAGGTACTAAATATAACTAATCCAAGCAGGCCCTTGCTATTAAGCACCTATGTTATGTCCAATATTGCTGGCCTCAGCATCTCAGAAACTAAGGTCGCCCTATTGGATTCATCGTCTAATAATGTTCTCTGGATTGATGTGAGTAATCCCGCAACCCCTGTTTTATGCGGTTTTGTAACTGGTTTTGGGGTGGCAGTTCAAGATGTCGATGTGCATGGGAAAGTTGTCTATGAATTATCAACCAGCTTTGGATCAGGTATAAGCGTTGTTGATTTTAGCAATCCAAGACTACCTATACTGATTGGGTCAGCTGTTAATCAACGAATCATTGGGGGAACTATTCGTTTTTTTCGCTCTGGTAGTATCGGTTACCTTGCGAATTTGGAAGGGTTTGAGATACTGGATTTAAGTAATCCAATAAATCCTTTATACCTGGGTCAATATACTTTAGAAGGTGCTAATGGATTTCATATCACTGTTTCAGAAAATATTGCTTATTTAGGAGCTGGTCCAGCTGGATTGCATGTCGTTGATGTAAGTAACCTTGCTACACCTGTTTTGCTAGGCATTTATAGTGTCCCCAACGGAGCTTATGCTGTTGCCACTCGAGGAAATTTTGTATATGTGGGCGATGGAGCTGGTAATATGCATATTATAAATACCCAGTTATGGATTAGCCGCTTTAAGATGTTGGAAGCACCTATTCAAGTGGCAACAGCAAACAAATACACCTATGTTGCTGATGCGAAAAATACTCTGCATGTCATTGACTACAGAAATCCGCTTAACCCAAAAGAGATAGCCACTTATATGCTAAGTGGCGTTGCCCTGGATATGGAACCCGCAGGTGACTTCCTTTATATATCACAAGGAACGAAGGGTATTGAAATAGTTGATATTAGCAATCCTCTCTCGCCTAGACTTGCTGGAAAAATTACAAAGGGAATTGAAAGTGCACAATCCTTGGCGCCTGTAAATAACGAGCTTCTTTACGTAGGAGATGGATCGGGGAGTTTAATAATTTACAATATCCCTGAAAAACTTGTTGTCGTTAACAACCAACTCACCATCAGCCAAGGTCAAACAGTTCCTATCACCTCCGATCAGATTGCTGCAAGAGATACGCGTCAGATAGGGTTTTACCCAGCAATTTCATTTTTAGTCTCAAACCTGACAAATGGGCAATTTGTTTTTTCAAATAATTCAAATCAACCCATCAGGCAATTCACGCAGCAGAATATTTTTGATGGTTTGATCCAATTTAAGCATGCTGGAGGGCAAGCCACACCGAGTTATTTCTTAACTGCGATCTTTGGCAATTTATCAACAAATTTAATTTCAGCTAAAATTAATTTTTCTCAAATTTATCAAACACCTACTATTTTAAGCAACAGTTTTTCCGTCAAACTAAATAGTGTCGCTACCTTAAATGAATATAATATTAATGCATCTGTAACAAATGGTGACTATCCCGTAATAAAGTATACAGTTGATAATATAGGGAATGGTCGATTTCAGCGTACTAACAAACCAGGTGTTATTTTAACAACGTTTACCCAGCAACAAATTATCAACGGAGAAATTCAATTTGTCCCTTTTGGTAATTCAACAGAGCCTCCTTTTTACCTGCTTTCGGCAGCAAATGGTCCAAAATCAACGGAATTTTTTAATGGAACAGTGACCTTAATTATTCCCTCGCCACCAAGCCTTTTAAATAACCAGATTGTGATTAATCAGGGCGAAACCATAACTTTGACACGAGAAAATATCGATGCGAAATCTACAAATGTTAATGACAGATCTTTAATAATCTTGAACGTCAATAAAATAAAAAACGGACGATTTCAAACTAAGAACGATCCTGGCACTGCTATTACTCAATTTCCTCTATTAGCAATCGATAATGGTGATATTCAATTTGTGCAATTGGGTGGTAACACAGATCTACCTTCCTATGAAATTTCAGTATCAGATGGGGTATTAACCAAACCTTACGTTAATGGAACAATGACTTTTATTATTCACCAGGCTCCACAATTGGACAATAACGGTTTCACTGTCAATCAAGGTCAGATAACAAAAGTAACTTTGAATGATTTAAATGCAACCTCAAATACTGTTTCACCTAATTTGTTCCTCTTTTATGTCAATAATATTGGAAATGGGAGATTCCAATTAACCAACAACCCTGGTATAGCAGTTACTCAATTTACCTATCAACAAATTGGCGATGGAATGGTGGAATTTGTGCAGTTAGGGAATGGTCTAGATAAACCCTCTTATCAAGCTTCTGCTTCAGATGGACAATCGGCATCTGTATTTAGCAATGGTGTCATTAGTTTCCATGCCACGCCGCTCATTAAAAATAACAAATTAGCTATAGGAAATGGTGAGGAAGTATTAATTACTAGTGATTTTCTTCAAGCCTATGATTTTGATACTAGTAATTCAACCTTAACCTTTAGTATCTCTGACCTTAGTCATATAAAATTTAATTCGAAAAATAACCCGATTAATGCTTCTATAACTGAATTTATTCAACAAAATATAGTTGATGGGCTCATCCTTGCGAAACATGACGGATCAGGTAAAGAGCCTTCTTATCAAGTGAGTATCAGTGATGGCTATACTACTCTTGGAAATTTAACGCCAACAATTTCATTTAATAACTTTAATAACACTATTGTTAGTTCCAATACAGCGTCAATTATTGGCGCTGCTGTAGGTGGTGGTTTGGGATTGACTGCAATGTTGACTGCCCTGAGTTTATTTATTAAACGACAAATTGACAAATCAACACGCGATAAACATCGATTAGCAGCCTATATCTGGGAGGAATTAAAATTACAAGGGATTGATAATTTTGAGACTGATTTGGGTAGAAAATATGTTTCCATCATTGAAAATGAGTTGGTTCCTGCCTTGAAAGAGCATAATTTTGATCCTGATAACATGCAGGATTCTGACTTGAAGAATTTGGCTAAAGATATCGCAAGAGTAGCAAGAAATACGATTACCCACGACACCACTCGTTTCTTCAAAGCAAGTTTGATAACCGTAGATAATTTAAGTAGGAATATTACTAATATCATTTCTGGTTTATTGGAAGAAAGTATTTCTCCAGCTTCAGACAGTCATGATAATTATCAGCTTCTTGAAGGTGAGGAGCTAAGCATTCCTTTGCAACCATACAGACCGTCGATGCAGCTTCGCAATAGTGGATATGGGCAGGTGTAATATGCTTCCGCGGTATAGCAAAGATATGAAAAGAAAGGCACTACCCAATTTAAACTAGCAAGAGACTATTAGCAATGCGTTACCAAAAAGCAATTGAAACTTTAATTAAACAAATTCATGAATGGTATAAGCAAGAAAATTATGAAATTGTCAGTGAGCATATCACCGTTTTAGTGAATGCACTTAGCTCGAAAAATCCAGGGCCTGCTTCAATCAAAACTTTTATTGAAATTATCAATCAAACCACACTATTGAAACTGATAGATAGCAAAGCCATTAAATCGCTGCAAGCCTTAAGTTGGATAGATAAAACGATTCGTTTTGCCAATCCACACTCTATGAAGGGAGAACAAGAGCAGCTTGCTCAGATACAAAATAAACTGCTTCTACAAATTGAAGAAGATAAAAATCCGGAAAGTTCAATTAAAATTTCAGCTTCACTATCTGAACAAACTCAAACAGAGAATGAACTTTGTCTTCAATATAAAAAATATTTTGATCAGATGCTAAAGCTGTTGAGAGGCCAACAGCTCTCAAATCTAGAAATTACTGAATTAGTAAAGTCA
Source organism: Tatlockia sp. (assembly GCA_013812775.1). Lineage (GTDB taxonomy): Bacteria > Pseudomonadota > Gammaproteobacteria > Legionellales > Legionellaceae > Tatlockia. Next base: position 17,144 of record JACCSX010000250.1, read on the forward strand.
TTTAAAAATCTTATTTGTAAAAATTGTCTACAAGGTGATTATTCCCAGGCAGAAAAGAGTTTGGAGCAGGTGCTTTTATTATGCAAGGATTATTCAATAAGAATAGAAACCAATGAGTTAACGACTTTACAACAATTTTTATATTCTAAAAAACAAGAGCCACAGCAGACAGTCATACCTTTGAGGTTAGAAGATCAATTGGCAGCAGAGCAAATCAGGCTTGGATTAGAACTCGCAGCACTTAAAATTATCAATGCCAATCCACCATCATCGAATGATGAATTGTTAGAGAAATTGCTGATTCATTTATTAGATTTAAGCCAGTTCAACCTAATAATCAATATTGATCTGCAAATTAATTCTTTGGAATTGATGGCTGAAATTACTCAGAAATTTTTAATTAATCAGAATGTCGGATTAGCTTATCAATATTTAGATCAAGCAATTATATTGGCAGAAGAATTAAATCTTTCCGAGCAGCGTTGTCGACTAAACGTAGCGCAGGGAGACTTATTTGCAAGAAAAAAAACAGTCGCTCCAGAATTTACTAATGTTGTTGAGTCTTTAAAACGTTACTTTGACAGTTATCTTCACGCCCTACCGAGTTCACCAGAAGCAGTAAAGATTGCAACTCGAATCTCATCTGTCGAAATCTGTGTACTTTATCATGAATCTAAACCTTGGATTATTCAACGCTTGCAAAAAAGTAGCAATAATTTGGACAGGTTTACTAAAACGTTTGATGCTGTAAACAAACAGATTGGGCATAGACTAATTGCCTATCATGAAACGGATTTGGCCTGGAGTTTTTATGCGGATATGCAATCGTTGTTGACACAATCGACCCAACATTGGCATGAAGAAATTTTGGTGAAACTGGCTGAAATCAGCTGTATTAAACTAAATCCAAAATTGATCAATATAAAGGATTATCCTCCAACCAATGATTGGCAAAAATATCGCTCTAATCTGATGCAAAATCGTCAGGCTTATGCCAAAACGGATAAGCTTTTTGATGTACGCCAAAAATTTTATACTAAATCTATCATGCGAATAATAGCAGGTTGGTTAAAAGATGCCGAAACTTTAATTGGCGAACCGCCTGATCGTTATTGCATCTTGGGTTTAGGTTCCATGAGTCGTTTGACACTAGCACCTTATTCTGATCTTGAATGTATGTTTTTAGCAGGGGATATCGAAAGTGTTCAATGGGAAAATATCCGCTCAGCCAAGGCTCTCTATTTCAGAACTCTGTACCGTTTACTGGAACTAAGAATTGCAAGCCTGGGTGAATTACGCGGTTTTCGATTGGACAATGAAGGTCATGCCGGTGTAGAAATCCGTTTACGCGGCACTATTGGGGAAGTTTTACATAATAATCATCATGGAACACCAGGCGTTAAAAGAGCTGATGAGATAACCTACTCTATTCTAAATCCTATTTACCTTTATGGTGATAAGAGCTTGGAAAAAGAATATCATCAATATTTAACAGATCGTTTGGAAAAACCCGTTTCTAAAAAAGATGGTCGTCTTTGGAAAGATTTTTTGGCAGTTGCTTACCTACCTTCACATATCAAAGACTATGAAAAACATAACTCCTCTACCGAAAAACAAGCAACCGCTATTAATATCAAGAAAGATTATATTTCGCCAATTGTCTATGCAATAGGCGATCTTTGTTTATATTATCGAAGGCGTTTTACTAATGTTGCTGATTTTATTAATCAACTTAAAGAAGAGGATAAAATCTTAGCTGATTTTGCCAATGCTGTTTTGCAAGGTACTCGGCTAGCCGATGAGATACGGCTAAATTTACATCTTCACTATGGTGAGCAGGTCGATGAAGCAATGCCCTATGCGTGTCAATCCTCTCTAAAATTCAGTTTCACACAAAAGCAGCAGCAGGCGCTTGAATTGATTAATTGGGGTTTACTTAGGCCTTTGCGTTTTGTTTTAGAACGAATTAATGAGTTACAGGATGATAAAGATCCTGATCCCACAAATAATTTTTTATACAATCCGCTGGAGGCGGTGATAAAACAAGCTTTAGATACTAATGATGAACAAAACCTGAACGATGCAGTACGCTCAACCTTGTATGCCTTAATTTTAGCTGAAGCAAAGATCGATAGTTTTCGTCTCGCCTATTTGGAAATGCCTCAAGAAGCCAGAACGATTTTCCAACACCAGCTGAATACCTTAAACGATTTCATGTCATCAGAAAAAGTCCATTTGATCCGACTAACCTGCCTAGACTGTCCCTTACCTAATGGGATACGTGAAAATCAGCAGGATAAAGAAAAAAGTTTCAATACTATGTTGGAAAGTCTTATAGTGGAGAAGAATAACAACCAAGTAGGTGAAGGAATAACGATTCAGTGGATAAATTCAACTGGCGATAATATAGAAGGCAGCTTACATCCGGAAGTAATACGTTATCTTACAGAGAAAGGTTATCTTAAAAACGGTAAATTACAAATTACTGCGGAGAAAATTGCAGAAACTGATGGCCGCCACCTGGTGATTTCGCTGAATTTGCAGATTAATGAACAAATCATCAAGCTTCATGGGAAAGTTTTTCCTGAAATGCCAGTTATGGAATGTGCTGTCGGTGAATTAGCTAGATTATTAACAGGTTCTGGCACGCCTTATGCGCAGCTAGCACGTTTGGAAGTGGGGGGGCAGGTATTTCCATTCTTGTTATCGCAGACTATTGTGGGTAGACCTCTCCATATTCTCATTAGAGAGATGGGGGATCAGTTGAATAAAGTCATCAATCCCAGACGTTTTCATCAGCGAGTTTTTTTGTCCCTCCTGTTAAATCAGGAAGATGCCAAACCTTCTAATTTTAT
>JACCSX010000258.1 GCA_013812775.1 Tatlockia sp.
CACCTAGACCAAACCAGCGACCAATCAGGTAAGAAATTAGAGCAAAAGCTAAGGAACTGACAACCGCGATCCAGGTAATTTTCTTCAACATATGAACGAGGTTTTGTGGTTGCAGATGCAAGCCCAGTAAAAACAGCAAAAATACAATACCAATATCACCAACCTGCTGAACAACACTAAGATCTGATACCAACTTTAAGCCCCAGGGACCTAAGGCTGCACCTAATAATATATAGGCTACCAATAGGGATTGTCTGGTATAAAGAACCAGGGTTGAAAAAATGGCGGCTCCCGCAAAAATCAAAAAAATGGTGTAAAATACTGAACCAGCTTCCATAATTTGAACATCCCATCGCTAAAAAGTTGAATCAAAATTCCAAAAAGCTATATACCACAAAACAGGCTGTCTAAACTAATTTTTATTAGGGGGTTAGCTTAGAAAATTTAGTGGCTAAAAGCACCTATCTTTAAATATCTCTCAAGCGGTCTACAGGAAAGACGAAAGGCTGCATTTTAGACTATTACTGAACCTGACTCCAGCCTCAATTATACTCGTCATTTCGAGCACAGCGAGAGATCTTAGGATTTAGCAATCTGCCAGGGCCCGAAATCCCTCGCTGCCGCTCAGGATGACGCATGTGTTTAGCTTTTTTGTCCTGTGCAAAGCGTACTGATATCTTTATAATTTGCAGAATAGACAATTAGTGGCCAAGCTGCTAAGATTTGATTTTTGTCTTTTCATTTTATAACTCAACAGGTATATTGACAGCTTTGCTGGCCTTTAGCGAAATTCATGTCTAAAAATGCCAACAGCCACTAGTCTGATAAAACAAATACGGAGTAACGAAGTCAATGACTTATAGCAGCGAGCGACCTGTGGCAGATACTAATAATAAATCAGTCTTGCCGTGGGTTGTCTGGGGCTTGGGATGCCTTTTTTATTTTTATGAATGCCTTTTGCAGGTTTCACCCTCAGTAATGAGTAGTGAACTAATGCGTGATTTTTCTGTAACTAGCCAAACACTTGGTATTTTATCAGGCATCTATTTTTACTCTTATGCTGCAATGCAATTACCAGGCGGTGTGTTAATGGATCGCTTCGGTCCGCACCGATTAGTAACTCTGGCAACAGCAATCTGCGCTATCAGCACTATTGCCTTCGGACTTACCGATAATTTTCTTATGGCTTGTATAGCGCGTTTAATGATTGGCTTTGGTTCAGCTTTTGCAGCCGTAGGCTCAATGAAGCTTGCTGCCAACTGGTTTCCAGCAGATAAATTCGCCCTTTTAACAGGAATGATGGTAACTATTGGTATGCTTGGCGCTATCGGTGGTGAGGCCCCTCTTGCTTTATTAGTTGATAGTTATGGCTGGCGCCACTCTATGATAATTATGGGTATTGTTGGCCTTGTTCTTTCAGTTCTGATTTTGTTAATAGCTCAGGATGAACCGGGTAAAGGGAACCGTCAGCCGCATCCTCATATTGAAGAAGAACCGCTCATGAGCAGTTTTTTAACCTTGGTTAAAAACAGGCAACTTTGGTTAGTAGCCAGCTACGGTGGTTTGATGTATATGTCAACGCCAGTATTCTGCGGCCTTTGGGGAGTTCCTTTTTTGATGTTCAAAATGGGGCTGGCAAAAACCACTGCTGCAAATTATATCTCCCTGGTATTCGTAGGTTGGGCAATATCAAGTCCTTTATGGGGTCTGTTTTCAAATCGCATTGGCCTTCGAAAACCTCCGCTATATATTGGAAGTTCTGGGGCGCTAATTACCAGTTTGCTTTTTATATACGCACCAATCAAATCCGGTTGGATTATGCAACTGCTTTTGCTCTTATTTGGAATATTCTCTGCAGGGTTTTTGCCAGCCTTTGCGATTGCAAAAGAATTATGCTCTAAGCGTTATGTGGCAACTGGCTTGAGTTTTATGAATATGATGAACATGGTTGGTATCGCCTTAGCGCAGCCACTGATTGGTTTTATTCTTGATAAAATGTGGCAAGGAGAGATAGTTGAAAGAGTACGAGTCTATCCTCTAGAGGCTTATCATGTGGCATTGGCTTTGCTACCTCTTGGAATTTTAATCTCTTTAATTATAATACCTAAAATTAAAGAAACCCATTGCCAAGGCGTGCATTATTAAAAATTAGTTGATTTTATAAGTAGATAGAATTATGACAAAAAAACTTTTTATTAAAACAAATGGCTGCCAGATGAATGAATATGATTCATCGAAAATGGCCGATGTATTAAACCATTCACATGATTACGAAAAAACTGACAACCTGGAAGAAGCGGATGTGATTTTGCTTAATACTTGTTCTATTCGTGAAAAAGCGCAAGAAAAGGTATTTTCGCAATTAGGACAATGGCGTGAATTTAAAAAGAAAAATCCCCATGTCATTATCGGTGTTGGCGGATGTGTTGCCAGTCAGGAAGGTGGCGATATTATTAAACGTGCCCCCTATGTGGATCTGGTTTTTGGGCCGCAGACTTTACATCGGCTACCCGCCATGCTTAATGAACGCCTGGCCACAAAAAAACCAGTTATCGATATTAGTTTCCCGGAAATTGAGAAATTTGATCATCTACCTGCACCCCGAGCTGAAGGGCCAGTTGCCTTTGTATCGATTATGGAAGGTTGTACAAAATATTGCAGTTATTGTGTGGTTCCCTATACTCGTGGTGAAGAAATTAGCCGCCCTTTCGATGACGTATTAGCTGAATGCGTTCAATTAGCAGCACAGGGCGTGCGTGAAATAAATCTTTTAGGCCAGAATGTGAATGATTACCGTGGCCCGATGAATAATGGCGATATCGCTGATTTAGCTTTATTGATTCATTATCTCGCTGCAATGGAGGGGCTTGATAGAATTCGCTTCACGACATCACACCCGCTTGCCTTCTCTGATAATTTAATTAACGCTTACGCAGAAGTACCTGAGCTTGCTAACCACCTTCATTTGCCAGTCCAAAGTGGCTCAGATAAAATTCTTTCGATGATGAAACGTGGATATACGGCAATGGAATTTAAATCAAAAATTCGTAAATTGCGTAAAATTCGTCCCGATATTCGTTTATCCACCGATATTATTGTCGGCTTTCCTGGTGAAACAGACAAAGACTTTCAAGATACGATGGATTTAGTACATGAAATGGGATTTGATACCTCTTTTAGTTTCATCTATAGCCCTCGTCCAGGCACGCCAGCAGCCAATCTACCAGATGAAACCCCGATGGATGTAAAAAAGCAACGTTTACAGATTCTACAAAATAGACTACTTTTACAAGCCTCACGCTATAGCCAAGCAATGCTCGGCTCCACCCAGCGTCTTCTGGTTACTGGGCAATCAAAAAAAGATCCGCAGCAATTAGCTGGTCGAACTGAGTGTAACCGGGTAGTTAATTTTCATGGCGCGCAAAATTTGATTGGCCAATTTGTAAAGGTACAAATTACCGAAGCCCTGCCGAATTCTCTACGGGGAAATATAATCGAAGAACTAAATCTTTAATATGACTGAATCAATAACCAAACAAACCATTGTTCCGCGCGAATATCATGGTCAACGATTGGATGTGGTGCTCGCGCAGCTCTTTCCAGATTTTTCCCGATCACAGCTAAGCTCCTGGTTAAAAGAGGGAGCAATCACTCTCAATAAAGGTCAGGGCAAACCTAAAGACAAAGTGTTGGGCGGTGAAGAAATTGAAATGAACGTAAATTTTTCCAAGCTTAATACCAACTATGACAGCAATCTGCCCGAAGCAATTCCCCTCGACATAGTCTATGAAGATGAGCAAGTATTGGTTATCAACAAGCCAGCAGGTTTGGTCGTTCACCCAGGCGCAGGTAATAGGGAGCATACGCTAGTAAACGCCCTCCTTTATCACAACTCTGCTATGCAACATTTACCCAGGGCAGGTATTATTCATCGACTCGATAAAGAAACAACTGGATTATTAGTTTGTGCTAAAACTCTGCCCGCGCATACCAGTCTTATACGTCAATTGCAGGCTCGCGAGATTCAGCGCAATTATTTGTCACTGGTGCAGGGACATCTTATTTCTGGCGGAAAAATTGAAACCTTCTACGGCAGACATCCCAGAAATCGCTTAAAAATGGCCGTCTGTACCCAGGGTAGAGAAGCAATTACAATTTACACACTTCGCAAACAGTACCATGATTTTACCCTACTGGATGTACAATTAATGACCGGCCGTACTCATCAGATTCGTGTTCACATGGCCCACATTAATCATCCAGTCGTTGGTGACCCGCTCTACGGCGGTAGAGTCCGCTTTCCCGCGCAAGCGACTGAGGAGTTAAGAGAGTTATTCAGGCATTTTAGCCGCCAGGCTCTGCATGCCTCTAGACTAGCTTTTAAACAACCGGCAACTGGCGAGTTATTATCCTTTGAAGCCTCTTTGCCGGATGATTTTAAATCCCTTTTAATCGCTCTGGATGAACACATTGCCTAATCTACTTGCAAATTGGTCGGCGCCAGCAAATGTACGTGCTCTAACGACAATGCGAACCCCAGGGTTTTCTAAAGCACCTTATAATGCTAATAACCTGGGGCTACATGTTGGCGATAATATTGACAATGTTAATTCTAATCGCAAAGCACTTAAAATTGCGCTAGAACGCCCACGCGAACCAGAATGGCTTCAGCAAACTCATTCAAATATTTGTATTTTAGTTGAGGAAGAATCCAATCGCATAGCCGATGCTGCCGTAACTCGTTCAGCAGACCGGACCCTGGCAATTATGACAGCTGACTGTTTACCCATTGTTCTCTCGAATGTACAAGGAACAGAGATTGCCGCGATTCACTCGGGTTGGCGTGGATTAATGAATGGTGTGATTGAAAATACCCTCGCTAAAATGAAAAGCCAGCGAGAACATTTAATTGCCTGGATTGGCCCTGCAATTTGCCAAGCTTGCTATGAAGTGGGTGCGGAAGTTTTGGATTCCTATCAAGACTGTTACCCTTTCGCAAGCAAGGCATTTCGCTCCAAAGGGGAAAAATTGCTTGCAAATTTACCACATTTAGCAGAATTAGTGTTAAACTCTCAGGATGTTTTAACTGTTGTTCAATCCAACATTTGCACTTTTGAGCAAGATCATGATTTCTATTCCTATCGGCGAACCCCGCAAACAGGTAGAATGGTAACGCTCATCTGGTTTAATGAATAATAATCAGGATAAAAAATATGACTCAAAAAATCCTTTTACCCGCAAAAATTGCTCTTTTGGCTTTGCTGTCCTTTAATTCAACAGCAGCACCAATGGAAAATACAACTCCAACTCTTGTACCGACTTTGGCTCCTGTCCTTAAAAATGCAATGCCTGCTATTGTTAACGTCGCAGTCCAAGGCACTGTCCCTAATACCGCAAGTAACAGTGATGAAGAAGGCGAAAACCAGGATCAACATTCTCAATTGGTGCCTGAGAAACCAAGAAAATTCTCAAGCATAGGTTCAGGAGTAATCGTGGACCCCAAAAACGGGGTGATTATTACGAATGATCATGTGATTCGCAATGCAAATTTGATTACAGTAACGCTTAATGATGGCAGACGATTAAAAGCCAAATTGATTGGCGGCGATAGTGAAACTGATATTGCTGTACTAAAAATTGATGCTAAAAATTTAAAAAGCTTAACCATTGGCGACTCTGATAAAGCAGAAGTTGGCGATTTTGTTGTCGCTATCGGAAATCCCTTCGGTTTGAACAGCTTTGGTAACAGCCAAACAGCCACCTTCGGAATTATTAGTGCAACAAAGCGCAGTGATTTAAATATCGAAGGCGTAGAAAACTTTATTCAAACGGATGCAGCAATCAATCCTGGAAATTCTGGTGGGGCCTTGGTCAATGCTTCCGGCGAATTGATAGGAATCAATACAGCAATCATTTCTCCTTATGGTGGCAATGTGGGTATTGGTTTTGCTATCCCTATCAATATGGCAAAAGACGTTGCCCAACAACTAATCAAGTTTGGTTCAATCCACCGTGGGCTGATGGGAATTTTTGTACAACATCTAACCCCTGAGCTTGCGCAGGCAATGGGTTATTCTGAAGAATTCCAAGGGGCTATTATTTCCCAGGTTAATCAGGATTCTCCTGCAGAGAAAGCCGGTCTAAAACCTGGTGATATTATTACGCAAATTAATGATACAAAAATTACTCAGGCAACTCAGGTTAAAACCACAATTGGCCTTTTACGTGTTGGTAGCGATGCTAAAATAACGCTTAAGCGTAATGGCAAAGAAATTACGCTCACCGCCGTTGTGACAGACCTTAAGAAGCATGAGCAAAAATTACAAGCCGGTAACCCTTTCCTCTATGGTCTTGCCTTGAAAAATTTCGAACAAGACAGTCCTTCACACGGTCATATAGTAGGAATTCAGGTCGTTGGTGCTTCTGAAAATAGTGCGGGCTGGCGTGCAGGCTTAAGACCTGGCGATATCATTATTTCAGCCAATAAAGAACACACTGAAAGCTTGAAATCCCTACAAACAATTGCAATGGCGCAAAAACAACAACTGCTAGTGCAGGTTTTGCGAGGCCCAGGTGCAATGTATTTACTGATCATCTAGGCTTTCTGCTTAAAAAGTCTTATTCACACTGTGGGAAAGAGATTACTCCGACCCACAGCATTCCTTACCGACCCCCTACTGCATTTATTTTACCTACTTTAGTAAAAGCTTTGTTCAAGCGGTAAAAAAATTCTTACACTCAGACTGGTAAATTAAAAATATTAGCTTTTAGTATTGACATCCAAGGCCATAGACGACAAAATCACGGCCTCTTGTGGCTACGTAGCTCAGCCGGTTAGAGCGCGGCACTCATAATGCTGAGGTCGGTGGTTCGAGTCCACCCGTAGCCACCAATAAAATCAATACGTTACTGGAATTACCTAATATAAATTAATTTTCCAGAGTGCACATAGAGTGCAAATTAAATGAATCTTAGTGATTCTTAGTGCAAAACCATGCAAAGTTAATTTGATTAAACATTCTTCCATTTTGATCAATTGAAAATACGCTCAGAAACTTTACCACGCCCCGTATCTGAAACATGAATGAAAGATAACTCCCTGAGATGAAGCTACCCACATCTATGACGCAGCCCTATAGAATTTTTGCAATTTAATTCTGATTCTTTTCACTGCTGCTTTTAATACATTTATATAACTGGATTAATTGGATGTCCTGAGAGAGAAAGGAGCGGCTCATACAAATGTAGCTAGCTGCTTCAGCTTCATTAAATACTTTTTTTTCCATCTTGTATCCTAATATGTAAATTGACTTGTATGTAAGCAAGCACTTTATATACAGATAAAGCGTATATTTATTTTTCTATTGTTTCCTCAACTTCGTAAATTCTTCTTTCTGCACAAAATTTATCATTGAAAAGCTTAATTCTTTCTTCCCGCAGGATTGGTGCAAATTGCTCAAAGTAGACATCTAAAGCTTTTCTATTTCCGTTGCTTGTCGCGCCCCAATACGTATTTTTACGTATTTTTTTTTTTCATATTATCCTTAAAATAAACACCTGAAGAATGTGATTAACATTTTTCTAAGCCTAGCTTTAAGGAGAGGTAAATGAAGCGAAAAAGCGAAGTAAATGGTAAATATACAATAAGAGAAGACCAGTGGATTGTTTCAGTCTTGAATTCTGGTGACACTCGTTTTCATCTAGGGCATTCCCTGATTGTCGTGGAAGGATTTTCTGAAGAAGGTTCATTTGTTGGTCAGTATGACATACGAGTAAAGAATATTTCTGGAGAAATAGTGGTCTCAGCAATTAAATGTTATGAAAGTACTAAATCCCAATATACCCAACCTTACTCAACACTACCAAGTTCTTCATGGCATGCCGATCCTGAAAATGTTTGTAAAATGATCGACTCAATTAAGGAAGATAAAGAAAAGGCTGAAAAAGCAGAAAAAATTGATGACTATCGAAAATATTCCTTCGTGGGTACAAATCATTTTTTATTTAGTTTTTTTCAAGAAAGAAATATGAATTGCACAGATTGGTGTATTGAAAAAATACAAATAGCAGTTCCTTCAATGCAGTATTCTGGAACAGCCAAACCAAAACTTTTAGCTGGTTTAAAAACAGGCCAAGACCAAGAGTTCATAGAAGAAGTAACATCAACGATGCCTAATGGCTGTAACATTTTATAAATTTAACTTTGGAGATTGATATGCAAGAGAAAAGCGACTCACAGAAATACCTTAGTAATATCCTTAAAAAAACAGGTCATGCTGCTACAAAAATGGGAACTGATAATCCGGAAAAATTAGTAGGAGCAAGTGTAGATGGTGTTGGTATTGCCAATAAGTCTGCTCCACAAATGGTTCCGACTTCAATGGCTAATTCTTCTTATCTTCGGATATTTCAAAACCCCCAAGTTCAACAGCTAATTGCTGATGAAGTTAGAGCTATTTCGGTTCTTGTTGATGAAGAAATAGATGAATGTGTTGATGGAAAAATTAACGCTTGTAGTAGCACCATGTAAAATTAACTTAGACCTTGCTAAATCCTAGAACCTAAAAAATTCTAGGTTGAGGTTTTGTATCAGATATTAACTGGATGAAGCATGGGAAAGGTTATAGTTCGATATTGGAATACTTCTATTATAAGAGGTGGAATTGGGCATGTAAGCTTGGAAACTTGTCATGATGATAATTCGCCTGGTATTTATATAAGTTTTTGGCCTAAAAATCCGGACGTAGAATATGAATATCCATTAGATAAAAAGAATAGATATGAAATCAAACAATCCGAGGATGGTAATAGCTATTTACGCACTCGTTACTATGATGATGAAATTGGTGAAGGGAGAACCTATGACTTCAAAACAAAGCTCTATTGTTTAGATCTCATTGAAATAGAAAAAGCCTTTGAGGAGTTCAAAAATTCTGATTTTTGTTGGTCTATATTAGGTAGTTCTTATTTCGCAAAAGAAAAAAATCAAAACTGTTCTGGCTTAATTAATTCAATTTTAGAAAGAGGAGGAATTTCAAACTTTTTGAGTCGCTCCACTAAAATAAAATTAGCTATAAAAAAATATGCACCAACTCCCTGGCAAGCTGTTATATTAGCTTCACCTTTTGCTTACAATTTAGCCTCCGAGGTAGCTAATGGGGGTAAATTATTTGATAAAGGTTCAAAAAGTTGTTTAAAAGTGACTGAAGAATTTGACGCTCAATTCCCCTATCCTCCAGATTTAAATGATAATGATTTGTTGGAAAGAGCAAAGCATTTTGATGAATGTTATCCCGAATTAGCTGGTTTTTATCAGGCCTGCCCAGCATCTCATTTACAATCATTAATGGCACTGCCTGAAATTGTTTTGAAATTTGCACCAACCTTTAATTTTAATGGAAATGTCGGATTAAGTATCAGTTTAGCTGCTGTAGTTATTTCGGGAATATATATATCAGCTTTTCTAACTGGATCTTTGGCAACTGCCCTCGTAATTACACCCGCTGATGTAGATGCTATGGTTAAAGAAGTAGCTAAAATTAATGGTGCTGACCTTACTATTGCCCACCAGTCTCCGTTAATAATTCACGGGGAATCCCAATATTCATCTTTGATGATAAGGTAAGCTGAAGTTAAATTAATGAGAGTTAATTAAAGCACTTGATGGGGTTGAAAGGATTTGTTTTAAAAGGAAATCCTTCAGGGGAGGTGCGTGGCAGGATGAAGAACGCGCCAAGCAGCTTTTGGCGATTTATAAGGAACAACCAAGAGCAGAAAGGAAAAAGCCGTTATTGCTGATACCAACGCCAGTCTACCCGAGAGACTCACTAAGGTATGCAGAAATTTACCCTAAGAAAGAGAATACCCAATCGAATAGCTTTAATCGGTTTCAAATTAAACTTTAATATTTTCAATGAGGTTATATCTTAGTAATTTTTCATGCACATACCTTGAATGTTCTTCCCTTGACATAAGGCTTTTTTGGTAACAAATAATAGTTATAGGTGAATAAAGCAGCGCTTTTTTCATTAATTCATTAATCCTCTGGTAAAACTTGAACAGCTAAATTTTTAAGGGCAAGATTTTGTTTTATAGCAAATAAACTTAAACTTAATAAAGATGGAACTTCTGTTAGAATTCCATTTGACCTTGCCATGATGCGTTATTAGAGGCAGGAGTTAAAGTAGATAAAATTTATAGTGACCTTGCAACAGGAAAAAGCGAAGATCGTCCTAGCCTCCAAATTAGTCTGAAAGCACTGCGCCAAAACGATACATTGGTCGCTGGAGATTAGATTGATTAGGCCGTTATTTGCGTCACCTTGGGAATACGATGCATGGACTAAGGATGTTGGCTTTAAGGTTTTGACTAGTACCGGTGCTGCATTGATACCACCACAGCGTCAGTGCGAGAATTCTAAAGCCCCTAATATATTTCTGGAATAATTGATTACTTTTAAATTAAGGTTAGCTATGACGACTCAAACAGCTTATAAATCTGAGAAAGCTAGAGAAAAGGCTCTTGCATCCTATGAAAAGATCCTTGCCCAATGGCCGGTTCCTTATGAGAATCGTATAGTTGAAACTACCTTCGGGGAAACGTACATGATTGTATCGGGAGCTTCGGAAGCTAAACCACTCGTGCTATTGCATGGTGGTGGCGGTAATTCAACAATGTTTATTGATAATATTGCTACTCTCTCTAAGCATTTTCGAATTTATGCAATAGATATTATTGGTGAGGCAGGTAAAAGTGCTGGCACTAGACCAACAAAGATTAAAGAATACTCTCTTTGGCTAAAAGAAGTTTTAGATGCAATAGGTATTAGCAAAACCGCACTATGTGGTGGGTCACTTGGGGGTACACTTGCGAGAGTATTCATTTAACTGTGTCAGCCGCTGATTTACCTCAACTCTAAATCCAATCTTCCATCAAAGAATATTTGGAGTTGCGAAGCGATAAGTGCCCAATTATGCATAGGTTGATTCCATTTTTC
>JACCSX010000276.1 GCA_013812775.1 Tatlockia sp.
ATGCTCGGAAATTTTTTGGATGGAATCGCCGATAACAGCAGAATAAAAGGCAATAGCTCTGTCTAAATCAATGACAGGAATATCAATCCAGCAAAAAGTATTGTTATTTTGACTCATTTCTAACCTCATGTTGATTTTAAGCTAAAGGATTCTAGCATCTATTTTAGCTTTAATCTTCTCGCAGTTCCCTGCGGTTCTTAAAATAGTTCAAGGCATCTGGATTCGCTAAGGAACCAAGATTGTTTATTTGTTGATCATGAACAACCTGACGCACCGCTACCTCTACAATTTTGCCGCTGATAGTGCGCGGGATATCAGCTACTTGCAGAATTTTTGATGGAACATGGCGAGGAGATGCGTTGTTTCGAATCATTTGGCGAATCCTCTCTTCTAAATTTTTATCGAGTATTTTAGAATTTTTCAGCTTAACAAAAAGGACAACGCGAACATCGTCCTGCCAATCCTGGCCTATCACAATGCTATCTAAAACCTCCGGAATTTTTTCCACCTGGCGGTATATTTCAGCCGTTCCTATACGAACGCCGCCGGGATTTAAAACGGCATCCGAGCGGCCATAGATGATAAGGCCCTTATGTTCTGTAATTTCTGCAAAATCACCATGTGCCCAAACCATGGGAAAGCGCTCAAAATAAGCACGCTTATAAGCTTCGCATTCGGGATCATTCCAAAAGTAGACTGGCATGCAAGGAAAGGGCTTAGTGCATACTAATTCACCCTGTTCTTCAAGAACGGACTGGCCCTTGTCATTAAAAATCTCAACAGCCATGCCCAGACCCGGACATTGCAGTTCACCACGATAAACGGGGAGAATAGGATTGCCCAAGGCAAAACAAGAAACAATATCTGTCCCACCTGAAATAGAACTCAATTGGACATCAGCTTTGATTTGCTGATAGACGAAATCATAGTTTTTAGGGAGTAGGGGTGATCCCGTCGAGAGAATTGTTCGCAGACTGATTAAGTTAAATTGGCTGGCTGGCTTGACCTCAGCCTTTTCGGTGGAAGAAATAAATTTAGCAGAAGTACCAAAAATAGTAATTTTTTCATCTTCAATTAACTGAAATAAGCGATCAGCTTGTGGATAATTAGGCGCTCCTTCGTAAAGTGTTAGCGTTGCACCCAAGGCCAGCGCTGATACCATCCAGTTCCACATCATCCAACCGCAGGTTGTATAAAAACAAAGATTATCTTGTTCGCTAAGATTCGTATGCAGGCCCAGTTCTTTTAAATGTTGTAATAAGGTGCCACCAGCGCCATGAACAATGCATTTGGGTTTACCAGTGGTACCAGAGGAATAGAGAATGTATAAAGGATGATTGAAGGGCATGGATTTAAAGACTAAATCCTTTACTGGTTTAAGAAAATCATCCCAAAGCTCCGTCTCTTGCAAATCTATTTTTCTGTTAATCACAGGACAGATAACTATTTTTTTCAGGGAGGGAATCGACCCTGCCACTTCCATAATTCTTGTAAGCCCTTCATGAATTTTACCCTGATATTGGTGGCCATCGCAGGCAAAAAGCACTTTTGGTTCAATCTGACCCAAGCGATCAATAACTGCCTGAGCGCCAAAATCGGGTGAGCAGGAAGACCAGATTGCCCCTAATGAGGTTGTTGCTAGCATGGCGATGATTGTATAGGAAACATTAGGCAAAATTGCAGCAACACGATCGCCAGCCCTTACGCCGGCATCTTGCAAGCCCTGTGCACATTGAGCGACCTGCTGATAGAGTTCTTTGTAAGTTAACAGGTCTCGATCCCCAGCTTCATTCACAGAAATTACCGCAGGATGCTCATCTCTTCGTTGTAATAATTGTTGAGCAAAATTAAAAGTGGCGCCCTCAAACCAACGCGCGTCCATCATGTGCTTATAGTGATTAAGAATTTCTCTTGCTGGTGTATCGAAAGTCAAACCAAAATAGTCGATCAGTGTTTGCCAGAACTCAGCTGGTTTATTCACAGACCAGTTATGTAATTGTTGATAGTCTTTAAACTGCAAGCTCTGCTTACGTTCCGCAAAGCGCATAAATTGCCACATTCTGCTTGCTTCAGGCTGTATTGGTTCCCATACCACTGATTTCATTTTTTAGATCCCTCTAAACATATTGGCCTAAATTAAATCCACTTTCTATGTTTTACTACTTGTCCACGGAACAAGTGGGCAGTTTGCTAACTCAAACTCTTTGGTTGTTGCTGCGTTATACAATGAATGCCGCCGCCGCCAGCGAATACATCCAGGGCATCAATTTGAGTAATATGATAGTTTGGAAATAGTCGGCAAAACAGCTCATAGGCAGCCTTATCCTCTTTCTCATGGCCAAAAGCAGGCATTACTATACCCTGATTTGCCAGGTAAAAATTAATATAAGATAGAGTCAAACGTTCATCGCCCAAATAGGTGGCTGGGGGTTGCTCTACAGTGAAAATTTCCAGGGCTCTCCCTCTGGCATCCTTTGCTGATTTTAATAGTTCTAAATTTTCATGCAGGATAGAATAATTGACATCACTTTTGTCAGAGCTAATCAAAGCCAGTACCTTGCCCGGTGCAATAAAGCAGGCTATTTCATCAACATGGCCGTCTGTTTCATCACCTATTAACCCTTTATTTAGCCAGATGATTTTTTCAGCACCAAGGAAAGAGCAGAGATAGTGTTCAATCTCTTCCTTTGTCAGTTGTGGGTTTCGATTCGCATTGAGTAAACATTCTTTGCTGGTAAGTACCGTCCCCTCGCCGTCGACATGAAAAGAACCGCCTTCCATTACAAGAGGGGCTTGAAAAGAACGGGCCTGAGTTTCGCGAACAATGTTTCCCGCAATTTGATTGTCCAATGCACAATCCGGGTAATTTCCTCCCCAAGCATTATGAATCCAGTCAACACCAGCTAGTCTTTGCTCTGCATCTAGCAAAAAAGTTGGCCCGGTATCTCGTGTCCAGGAATCATTAATGGGAAGGGTGATCAGGCGAATTTTTTCACCACATAATTTTTTTGCTGATTGTTCATCACCCGGATTAACTAGCATCGTTACAGGCTCGTATTGAGCAATTGCATGAGCAACTCGCGCATAAGCTTTTCTTGCTCGTTCAAATCCTATTACAGACCAGCTGTCTTGATGACAGGGCCAGGCCATCCAACAGCCTGCATGGGGATACCACTCAGGTGGCATTCTAAAACCAGCTTGTTTTGGAGTCATCATTACTATCCTTTGCCAGGTTTATTTGAGTCGAGATAAGTTAATTGAGTAAAGATTGATCGTAATTCATTTAAGTAGCTTTGGATTTTATCGTTGGGTAACTCAGCAGAGATGAGCTGTTTTTCATAGGATAAAAGCAGCTTTTTAGTATCAAAATGAGCCAAATTCAAGACATTTGTGACTGTATCGCCGCTGACTAAATCATTAATTTCGAACTGACCATCGCCAACCAATTTAACATCCAGAGAATTAGTATCCCCAAAAAGATTGTGTAAATTACCTAAAATTTCCTGATAGGCGCCTACAAGAAAAAAGGCTATATGATAGGGATTTGACTCATCATAGGGAGGCAACAACAATGTGGTGTTAATGCAATCAGAGCCGGTATATTCTTTCATTGTACCGTCGGAATCGCAGGTTAAATCCTGCAGAATCGAATGCATGGTTGGTTTTTCGAACAATTGGGTAATTGGCGCAACTGGAAAAATCTGACCTATAGCCCAGGCATCAGGTAGTGATTGGAAAAAGGAAAGATTACAGAAAATTTTGGCTGCCATTCGTTCATTAATAAGATTCAATAATTCATTGTCAGCAGTATTTTCTTCATCAAGGCGCTGTTGAATTTCAAAACAAATCGCTGTGAAAAGTTGCTCGACCTTTGCCTTTTCCTGCAGGCTAATAACGCCATGTTTAAACAGTGAATGTGCCTCATCCAGTGAATGGCTGGCATAGTTGTAGATTTCACTGGGCATGCTCTGAGAGATGGATTGATAACTATCCCAGATGTCGCGAATTACATGAGAATCATCAGGTTCAATAA
This sequence comes from Tatlockia sp., assembly GCA_013812775.1. Taxonomy (GTDB): domain Bacteria; phylum Pseudomonadota; class Gammaproteobacteria; order Legionellales; family Legionellaceae; genus Tatlockia. Next base: position 4,034 of record JACCSX010000276.1, read on the forward strand.
AAGGAAGGATGCTGGTTTTTTTTACTAATTCGGCATCGGTAATGTTGGTTACCAATACTGCGTGGTGGGCTGTGAGTGCGCGACCAGACTCTGAAATCAAATTAGGTTCTGGCATTGAGGCTTCTTCACAGACTGGCCGCAGGGCTAAAAGAATATTTGTTGCGTATTCTTTCAAGGAGTAATTCATTGAACAACCAGTGCTTGAACGAGTACCCTCATAATCCACACCAAGGCCGCCACCCACATCAATTGTACTGATTGGTGCTTCTAAATGACGTAACTCGATATAGTAACGTGCGACTTCTTGCATGCAATGGCGAATATCATGGATGTTAGCAATTTGCGAACCTAAATGACAATGCATTAATTGCAGGCAATCCAGGGAATTATTCGCCTTTAATTGATAAACGACATCCAGAACCTGCTCAGCATTTAAACCAAATTTTGATTTTGCACCGCCAGTATTTTCCCATTTACCTGCACCTTTGGTGGTTAAACGAATACGGATACCTATTCTGGGCTTAATGTCTAATCGTGTTGATTCTTTGAGGATAATATCAAGTTCAGATTGTTTTTCGATAACGATGAAGACCTCATGGCCCATTTGCTGCGCTATCAGGGCGGTACGGATATAGCTGCTGTCTTTGTAACCATTGCACACAATCGTAGCAGGTGTTTGGCCTAATAATCCGATAACGGCCATTAATTCGGGTTTAGAGCCGGCTTCAAGTCCGACCGGGTAGTTGGGCGCTTTTAAAATCTCCCGAACCACACAGTATTCCTGATTAACTTTGATAGGGTAGACCAGTTTATAACTGCCACGATAGTCGTTTTCCCTAATTGCATCTGCGAAGGCTTCATTTAGTTTCATAACCCTGTCATGCAGAATATCAGTGAAACGAATTAACAGCGGTAATTGCAAACCAGCGCGGCTTGCTGCATTTACAATGGCCTGCAACTCTACACCTGCATCCTCAGGTTTTTTGCCTATTACGATATTACCTTTCGGGTTTATTCGAAAATAACCCTCACCCCAATTTGCAATGTTATATAAATTTTCATCGGATACGGCGTCTACTGTCATTAAGTTATTTCCACATTGGATTTGCGAGGGATGACTAAATCCTGATAGGTCTCAGGCTCGCGTTGAATTGCAAAGGGGAATAAACGTCCCCATAGTGCACGTTGACTAAAATCCAATTCAGCCACTAATACGGCAGGTTCATTACGAGGGGCCTGCGCTAAAATTTCTCCCATCGGAGTGGAAATAAAGGAGCTACCGTAAAATTCCAGGCCATCTTCACAGCCGATACGATTGACTGCAACTACAAAGGTATTGGCCATAATACCCTGTGCCACCATGACTTTTTGCCACATAGGCTGGCTATCAAAACCGGGTGCTGTGGGTTCGCCGCCAATGGCGGTTGGGTAGACTAAAATTTCGGTTTCTTTTAAACCATAAATACGTGACAACTCTGGAAACCATTGATCATAACAGGTTGGCAGGCCAAAGCGATGATTTACCAGCTGATGAACTGGGTAATTGGAATCACCGGTTTTAAAATAATGGTTTTCATGGTATTTTTCCCCAATCGGGATATGTTGCTTGCGTGTAATTGCTACAAGTTTGCCAGTTTCATCAAAGGCAACGGCTGTGTTGTAACCGGCGTTTTCAAAAAGGGAAGCGGTAATTGTAACCTCTTCTGATTTTGCCAAAGCGGACACAAAGCGCGCCGTTGGACCGTTGTTGATATCTTCCATGTAAGATTGACCATCAACGTCATGGCGGGTACAAAAATAAGGAGAAAGTGTTAACTCCTGCAAACAAACAATTTCAGCGCCTTGTTTGGCTGCTGCTTTCACACCGGCTGCAAGTCTTTCCTGATGTTCTGTTGGATTTTCAGACCAGATTTCTTGTACTAATCCTAGCTTTAATGTGTTTTTATTCATCTCTAAATCTCCATAAATTATTCCACTATCAACGTTCCGCGCCAATGCCGGAGGATGAGATATAAGAGGAATCCTCCACAAAACCTACGCTTGATTTGCTAATAGTGCATTTGCTACTTTCGATTGGTTTTTCTTTCCCATTGCTTTACAAATCATATCACCGGCAGCCACAATTTTGAAAATATCGATACCAGTTTCAATGCCTAAGCCATGCATGAGATAAAGCACGTCTTCAGTCGCAACATTACCAGTGGCACCGCGGGCATAAGGACATCCACCAAGCCCGGCTACCGAGCTATCGAACCGGTTTATACCACATTCGAGGGAGGCAAAGATATTAGCAATAGCCTGCCCATAGGTATCATGAAAATGCATGGCTAATTGCGATAGGGGAAGAAATTCCAAAATTTCTTTGATAACCCTTTTTGTTTGTTTTGGTGTACCGACGCCAATTGTATCACCTAAACAGAGCTCATCAATACCCAGGGCGAGTAATAGTTGAGCAACAATCCCCACCTGCTCTGGAGAAATTTCGCCCTCATAGGGACAACCAAGTGCACAGGAGATATAAGCTCTAACCTTTATTTTATGCGTTTTAGCCATTGCAATAATGGGTTCAAAACGCGTGATGCTTTCTCTTATTGAACAATTAATATTACGCTGATTAAAGGTTTCACTGGCAGCTGTAAAGACTGCAATTTCTTTAAAGCCCAGTTCCAGGGCTTTCAACATACCTCGTTCATTGGGAACCAAGGCTGAGTAGTGAATAGATGGGACTTTAGAAATTGACTTAAAAACTGATTCATTATCAGAAAGTTGCGGAATAGCCTTCGCTGAAACAAAGCTTGTGACTTCGATCTGTTGTAAACCGCTCTGGCTCAATAAATTAATTAATTCCACTTTTTTTTCTGTTGACACAAAGGAAGATTCATTTTGCAAGCCATCGCGCGGGCCTACTTCAATGATAGTGACTTGTGGTGGATAGTTCATTGGTCATCCCTATTATGCAAGCGAAATCTCCTAGGGCCTGTTTGACATTTCGCTATGTTGAGGGACCAAACCATTAATTTAGAGGACCCCAACAAAGCATACAGAGTATGTGAGTGAAGGTGCGCAGAAAATAAAGGTTTGAGTGCCAGTATAATGTAAATATCAACAGCCCCTATGAAGTATATTCTTTTAAGGCTAATAATTCAGCCCCCTCATTAACTTGGGAACCTACTTCATAAAAGAGCTCAGTCAGCACACCATCTTTGGGTGCGTGAATGGTATGTTCCATTTTCATTGCTTCCAAAACGATTAAACTATCCCCTTCTTTTACTTTATCGCCCTTATTTTTCAGAATGGCGACCACAGTGGCTGGCATAGGTGCTATTAATTGACCTTGTTTGGCCGCGGCTTGTGTACCAAAATTCTGCCAATTGAACCGTTCAATTGAGAGCGGGCCTTGCGCCATAAAAAGGGTTAATCTATTGATTTTATTATCAAAAAAAACCTGGTGAATCTGTTGGCCATCATCAAGGTATAAGGTATGGTCTTCTATTCGCGAAGATAAATAA
>JACCSX010000059.1 GCA_013812775.1 Tatlockia sp.
GCGGTATCCAGCGTATATTCCGTGGGGGCACAAGGACTCAGATTAAGAGGTTGATCGTTCTGGATACCGCGCATAAAGCGCGGTACGTAGGCGTTTAATTTTGTGTGGATCTCTCAGGGAAAAACCGCGGCACGTAGGCGTTGGAGAACAATTGTATTAAGGAGAAAAATATTATGGCTCATCAGTAAGGTTATCCGATTCCTAGTAAGACAAGCCCAGTCAGTTGGAGAAGTGATGTCCCGCTCTGGGGCGGGTCAAATTGAACACTGGGCTAAAATAGGAAAAATTGCCGAAGAAAATCCTGACCTAACTTATGAGTTTATTAGGGACAGTTTGCTTGCTAAAGCAGAAATAGACAATGGAATGGTTGATGACTATGACTATGACTGAGGCATGAATTACCTTTGTTTTTTATGATGAAAAAGATAATACAAACCGGGTAACACCAGCAAAGTTAAAAAAGAAGAGGAAATAATTCCCCCAATAACAACCGTTGCTAAAGGACGTTGAACTTCTGAGCCAGTACCGGTGGCTAAGGCCATCGGTATAAAGCCGACGGCGGCTACTAATGCGGTCATTAAAACGGCACGTAATCTTGCAAGTGAACCATTAAAAATGGCATCCATTAAACTTTGACCTTGTTGATTCTGCAATTTATTAATAAACGTAATCATAACCACGCCGTTTAATACTGAGATTCCAGATAAGGCAATGAAGCCAACAGCAGTAGAAATGGAAAAAGGAATGTCACGTAGCCACAAAGCCAAGATTCCACCCGTTAATGCCAGCGGAATTCCTGTGAAAACAAGGATTGTATTTTTGACCGAATGCAGCGCAAGAAACAGTAAAAGAAAAATCCCTACCAGGGTAAGTGGAACGACTAACTCCAATCTTTTTTTAGCTAATTCTAATTGCTCAAATTGGCCGCCCCAATTAATCCAATACCCACTAGGAAGTTTTACTTTCTCTTGTATTGCAAGCATCCCTTCATTAATGAAAGAACTTAAATCTCTCCCACGGACATTCGCTGTAACAACGACTCTTCGTTTTCCGTTTTCCCGACTGATTTGGTTGGGTCCGATGCTGAGATCAAGTGTACTCACTTCAGCAAGGGGTATGAAATGGCGTTCCTTCGATTGCTCAGGAAGTGGGATTAAAATATAGTCTAAAAAATTAACTTTATCTCTTAGAAATTCAGATAAACGTACTACAATATCGAACCGTTTATCCCCTTCAAATAACTCTCCGCTTTTTTTCCCCGCTATGGCTGTTTCAAAAGCGTCTTGAACATCATTAATCATTAATCCATATCGAGCTAAGGCTTTTCTATCAGGAAGTAATGTAAGCACTGGCAAGCCAGTGCTTTGTTCCACCTTAACATCAGAGGCTCCTTTTATAGGTGTAATGACTTTGGCTATTTCTTCAGCCTTAGCCTCTAAAATTTCCATCTTATCGCCAAAAATTTTCACCGCCACATCAGTACGAACGCCAGAAAGAAGCTCATTGAATCGCATTTGGATGGGTTGAGTAAACTCGTAATTATTTCCAGGAATTTGTTGCACGGCTTCTTCTAACTCACGAACTAAGGAAGCTCTTGGTTTTATTGGATTAGGCCATTCGTTTCTAGGTTTTAACATTATGAAAGTATCTGCAACGCTTGGAGGCATCGGATCGGTTGCTATTTCAGCAGTGCCTAATTTTGAAAATATGCGTAAGACTTCAGGAAATTGTTTTATTCTATTTTCTAATAAATGCTGCATTTTTATGGCTTGTGTTAAATTAGTGCCTGGGATACGCAACGCGTGAAGCGTTATATCTCCCTCATCAAGGTTGGGTACAAATTCACCACCTATATTAGAGCCTATTAAAAGACTTAGAAGAACTAATAAAGTTGCGCAGCTTATAACTAAAATTCGCATTTTCAAGCAAAATCTCAATGCGCTTTTATAAGCGGCATGAAAAAAATTCATCAGCATATTTTCTTTTTCTTGAAATGGCCCACGTAAAAATATACCGATAGCAGCAGGAACAAAGGATAAACAGAAAAGTAAAGACGCTAATAAAGCCATTACTACTGTCTGAGCCATTGGGATAAACATTTTTCCTTCAACACCAGTTAAGCTAAGAATAGGTATATAGACGATGGTAATGATTAAAACCCCAAAAACACTGGGACGAATAACCTCTTCTGTTGCCTCTTGGGTAATTTGTAATCGTTCATTTAAAGATAAGTTTCTTTTAAACCTGGCTTGGTTCTCACCTAATTTTTTAATGCAGTTTTCAACAATTATCACTGCGCCATCAACAATAAGGCCAAAATCTAAAGCACCAAGACTCATTAAACTTGCACTAATATTATCGGTGACCATGCCGGTAATGGTTAGCAACATGGATAATGGAATAACAAAAGCGGTTATTAACGCAGCTCTGAAATTACCCAGTAATAAAAAAAGAACAACACAAACTAAAAGCGCACCTTCTAATAGATTGTTTTTTACAGTATGAATGGTTGCTTTCACTAAATTAGAGCGATTATAAACAGGTTTTGCTTCCACGCCTTGAGGTAAAGTGGCGTTGATTGCATTTAATTTTTGCATAACGCGCTCTGAGACCGTTCGGCTATTTTCACCTACCAACATAAAAACAGTACCTAACACAACCTCTTTACCATTTTCAGTAGCAGCACCTGTTCGTAATTCTTTGCCTAAACTGACAGTTGCCACATCATCAATACGAATTGGGACTCCAGAGTTGCTCGTTATAACAATCCGTTTGATATCATCCATGTTAGTCACTTGGCCAATTGAACGAGTTAAATATTGCTCACCGTTTCGCTCTATATAGCCTGCACCTCGATTGGCATTGTTGTGACTTAACGCGCTAACAATTGTATTTAAATCAAGATTTAGACGAGCTAGTTTTATAGGCTCAGCCGTCACATGAAATTGTTTAATAAAACCACCTACTGAATTGACGTCAGCTACACCTTCCACTTGCCTTAACTGAGGTCTAATTATCCAATCCTGGATTGTTCTTAACTCAGTAGGATTATGGGGTTTATTTAATCCTGGCTTATTGGCAACCGTGTACATAAATATTTCTCCCAATCCGGTTGAGATTGGACCTAAAATTGGGTTTATCTTAGGTGGTAATTTGGTCCTCGCTTCTTGTAACCGCTCATTAATCAGTTGCCTTGCAAAATAAATATCAGTTCCCTCTTTAAAGACAACGGTGACTTGAGATAAACCATAGCGCGAAAGTGATCGGGTATAACTTAAATGCGGCAGCCCAGACATTGAAATTTCAATGGGAAAGGTTATTCGCTGCTCGACTTCCAAAGGAGAATACCCAAGCGCTTCCGTATTGATTTGAACTTGAACATTGGTGATGTCCGGAATGGCATCAATGGTTAAATTTTGAAAATTATAAATGCCTAACAAGCAGATTAATAAGGTCAATAATAAGACAAACCATCTATATTTCAATGAATAAGAAATAATGCTAGATAACATTGTAAGTGCCTTTAGTGATCATCATGTGTTGCACCGGACTTGCCTAAGTCTGCTTTTAAAAAGAAACTATTTTCAACCACATATTTATCACCAGGCTTTAAACCTGATAGGATTTCAACCCAGAGGTCACTTTTTTCTCCAAGCTCAACGGGCATAACTTCATACTCGTCTCCTTTCTGAAGAAAAACGATATCTAAATCTCGCCATTTTTGAAGAGCTGATAAGGGTATTGCTACAGAAGCCTTTTTTTGGTTCAAAAGTATAGATGCAGTGACATACATACCAGGACGCCACTGCTCATTCCTATTAGTAATAAAGGCACGTGCCACTACGGTTTGACTTTCTTGAATGCCAAGAGGAGAGACATAATTTATTTGACTCCTTTCTTTTAGCTTATTTTCCTCACTGGCAAGCGTAACTTGCATCCCTTTTTTCACTAAAGGAATTTGTTTAGGGTATAAGGTTAGTTCAAGCCATACCGTAGTTAAATCAGCAATTTCATAAATAGCTTTGTCACCCTTCGCAAGTTCGCCTGGATTCATATTTTTTTTAATTATTGACCCTTCAATGGGTGCTGAAATGGGATAAACTTGTAAATTTTCACTGCTTTCGATGCTAAGAAGCGGCTCTCCTTTCACAACATTATCGCCTAACTTTTTATGCATTTGTTTAATAATTCCAGGATACCGAGGGTAGATAGCTATAATTGTATCCAAATTGGGAATAATTTTTCCAAACACTTCGATTTGTTGATCCAAGGTTTTAGATTCTGCTATTGCAACGACAATATTCGCAGCCTTTGCTATTTCAGGATGAATTCGAATTCGCCCTTCATAGGTAGAATAGTTCCAATGATAGGTTTTACCCTCTAGATTTAAATTCAAAGCTACATCAAAGGAATGCGGTTCTTTGATGATTTCTTTACTTTGCAAAAAATCATCAATATTTTGGAAATGAATCCTATTTATATCGCCATTAAAACGTTTAAGATTAATCTCAATTTTTGCTAAATTATTTGTAATCATTCTTCCATTTTTAAAAATAAAAATTCTAAAATGAGGCGGCATTTCTTTTTCGAAAATAGTCACTTCCACCTCAATTGACCCCTCTTTTAAAAGGCGTCCTCCATGAGGACCTTTTATATCCATTGGGGGCTTATCTGCTAGTGCGGGTAAAAATGCGATTAAACCAAAAAAAAACCAACAAAATTTAGATACAATTCGCTCCATTCTTGCTTCCTTGTGAGTTAAGTCCTAATAGGCCCTGGATTTGAATGGATGCTTTATTATATTCTCGATAGGCAGTTAGATAATGTTGTTCTTCTTCATATAAAATAAATAATGCATTGGATAATTCGGTATAGGTAAATCGTCCTTGGTTATACCCTTTATTACCCAATGATACTGCCTTTCGCGCTAAGGGGAGCAATTTATGTTTAACTTCTGAAAATTCCCTATAATTTTGTTCTGCTTTCAAGAAATTTTCATACAAATTTTGCTTTAAATTAAGGAGGGCTCCTTTCATTTCATGAATAATTTGTGTGTATTTCGCTTCTCCTGCGATAACCTTACCTTGATTTCTGTCAAATATTGGCAGAGATGCCGATACACCAACTACTCCTGCGTAAGCGTTATTATCAGCAAAATGCCTCCCCCCTGCTGTTACAATTAAATCCGGCCAAACGTTCTTTTGAATGGAGGTAATAGCAGCCCTTTGCGTCCTCAGTTGCTGTTGTTTTTCAGTAATCCAGGGACTGCAGGGGATTTTCTTTTCAATTAAAGCCCATGAAAATTTAAAATGCTTCAATCCGAAATCGGTTAATTTCCTATTTTTTACGATATTAAGACCTATTAGACGTTCTAATTGACCCTGTGCAAGCCTAATCATTCCGGCAGCATTACGCTCTTGTAATTTAGCCTTTGCCAATTTAACTTCTGCTAACCGAAAATCCATTTCTGAACCCGCCCCGGCTTTTAACCGCTTCCTTGCACCTTCTACAATAATAGCGTGTAGGTGAGTTAATTTTTTCGATACTCGATGTAACTCTTGAGCGTAGAGTGAATCAATAAATGCTAATCCTACTAATATATAAAGGTTTGATTCTTGGGTTTTTATAGCATAGATAGAACTTTGATAGTCAGCCCTGGTTTTGTTTTGTAAATATTTTAACCGATTTCCCAAGGGAATCGGTTGCGCAATGGTAAGCGTTGTTTGGGGCGGTTCAGCTGAATTTTCGGCTAAATTCTGTAAATTGTAACTATTGCCCAGACTGCTATTCTGATTATTACCTGAGTTAGATTTAGAAACCCCCAGGTTTTCACCTAATAGCGAAAGTGATGGGTTAGGGTATAATTTGGATTGTAAAAATAAGCCTCGAGTTTCGTTGGATTGAGCAATTGCTACTTTCAACTCAGGATTATATCGATGGGCATAGGATATTGCCTGTTCTAGAGTTAATAGTGCACTTGAATATACGTTTGTAGAGACACTTAAAAAAAAGAATAAGGTAAAGTTAAAAAATCGCATCTATATTTAAGCCCCTCTTTCAACTAAGTGCATTTTTCAAAGCATAAGGTAATAAAAATCCGACATTTAACTAAGTTTTTTAGTATAAAGTAACTATAAAGTTATCACGTGTAACTTCAAATTAATATTTATATATAGAGGTAGACTTACAGCTTGCTTAGAAACCACTACAATCCGAATAGCGGACTCGAGTAAATTGCTCTTATTGAGGATTTAATATACAATTCGCTAAAATTTAATCACAAAAGAAATTTTTCTACGCGAGCAAAAAGCGAAAAAAAGTATATATAACTGCCCTCTTTGACTATCTATATGGTGACAAAGCTGTTATTCAGTCGCGACTGATCCTTAACCCTAGGACAAATAAAAGCTCTATAATTCAGAGAGATTACTTCCTACATTCTTAATAATTTTTAAAGTTAGTTTATTGCCAGTGTCGATTAGGTATATAGGAACACACCAGTCCACGTTGATTCAATGTAAAAAGTACTAAAGGTTGGTTTTTTGCAGTCTTCGGTTATCTTTTTACTTTGAATCAACGCGCTTTAAAAAACGACTTTTAATTTCATTTGGATTTAATAAAATTTCATGACATATTCCAAAGCAATTTTATATTTGTATCAATCCCCGTTCATTTTTAACTAAATCTGCCAGGTTTTGACCTACAATATTACAAATATCCTGCGGAATCCCCTGATTTTGGGCGAAAATTCCAAATTGCCGAACCCTTTTCCATTCGCTTAGCTGACTATGAAATGATGTCAGCTCGTGAGTAAGCTTGTCATCCATTTTAGAAAAGTTATGAGTTTTTGAAAATTCTTCACGATTTTTCATTTGGACATAAAATCGCCTATCGCCCAAATACCGATTTTTTCCTTCCTGAGCCATCACCTCTAAAGTAAAGTGCTTTGATTGAAGAGGGTTATGGGTAATAGGACGGTTGAGTGCATTATTTATATATACAATTCCTTTGTATTCTTCAGTAGGTATATAAATAAATTCTTCATCCTTAAAATCCAGGTACTGTTCCACTGCTTCATAGAAAAAACGTATTGGCTCCAGGAGCAACAAATCTATAGTATTTAGAACTAAATCAACACTAGATTGAATTAGAGACGCAACTAACCGTAAGGGAACAAAAATAAATGCAGAAAACAATTTCAACAGCCTTCTAGATATAGATGACTCATATAAATCTTTATCACCTATCTCAAAAATTCTATTAATACTGAGGTGCAAAAAACGCAGTAGCGAAGAAATAACTCTTACTGGATTTATCAAAGAATGAATTATATTTTTATGCCAGTTTTGTATTGTCCTTAATTCTTTTAATTCTCCATTATAAGAAAAAATATCAGAAACAATTGGCAAATAACTTATTAATTCATTGAAGTTTCTTTTTCGATTACTAATAAGCTTATCTATATGTATTTCATCTTCATCTAGAATTTCATAATATATTTTTATAAAATTGTTTAAAAAATACAAAGGGGATAAAACAATGGGGTGTGCATTTTTGAGATGAAAATAAGGACTATGGCTTTTAAGATTCTGTTCATCTAAATATTTTTCAATTTTTTCATGTAGCTTTAACAAGCTTAGGAAATATTCAGTTCTAGCGGTGAAGGCTTCAGTCCCGGGGATGAAAGACATCAGGAAACCAAAACCAAAATATCTTCTTATCAGTTTATCATAAATTTCTTTTGAGTTTGTTGGTCCATGAATTATGAAGTCACTAAACTCATCGTTCTTAAACATATTTTGGGCACAGGAAATTAATGCTTTTCCTTTAGAATTTAAAAAGAGAAATTTGATTGGATAATCCAAATAATAATTTAATTTATCGAACATTAGAAAGACTTTCCTTTGTTTGTTATTAGTGTTTAAAAGCTTAGTTTTAGCTTGATAAGGGTACTTTGACACCTAAACCCATCGTAATACATAGTCAAAGGTTTCTCCGAAGGTACACTGTCATCGTCAGTTTTTGATTTCTTACTACCTTTTCTAAAAAAACCAGGGTTAGTCTCGCTAGTTTTTTTTAAAATTGCTTTTTGAATATGACTGCCGAGCTTTGCTCCCTCGCCACTAAATTCCAATTTTTGCAATTCCTTTTCTATGGTTTGCATGCCTTTTAAATCAAGATATTTCATAATTATTTGGAATCGCTCGTCCATTTTTGAAGTTTTACTGAAACCTAGTACAAAATCCAAAACTACAAGATGCTGCCTCTCCAATTCATTTATTGTATATAAGCTGATTGTTTCGCAGGTAGAAAAATTAAAACAGTTATTATCTGGATTAAGAAAATCAATATTCCACACAGCTAAATCACTGGCGGCTTTCATTCCAACAATAGCGCATATGAGTGCTATTTCATGGATTTTATTTTTTGACGTGTCTACAGTTTCAAGTCTTCTTGCAAACTGATCAATAATATAAATTATTTCGCCTATATCCTTATCTTCTGACTGATAGAGTTTAATAGCATAGAAAACACTACAAAGCGCGTATAAATTATATTCAATTCCTTTTGCTCTGATCATCTCCAATATGGCTTTTTCATACCAGTTGAATCCTTTTACAATCTCTAAACTGTCATTAGTCAAATCAGTTAATTCTGATTTTTGTTGCATAGGGAACTCTATTTAAAAAATGTACGAAAATTAATCTTTTTTATTTTATAATTGTTATATCACATATACAAGTAAAAATTTTGGACAATCTTTCATTCATCACCTGCAAATAATATTAAAGACGCAAGATCATTTTTAGGTAACTCCCCACGTCATCCCGAGCGAAGCGAGGGATCTCCCTGCAGTTCTTTTGGTTTAAATGATGACCGTCTAAATATTTTTCCAAATAACATTAAAAAAACTTGAAAAATTATGTGGTTATGATCAAATAGCCGAATGAAAGACTACGAACAAATCATATCAACGCTTTTGAAAAAGATTGCTGACCTAGAAAACTTGTTATACAACAAGCCGTAAGAATTGCAGACTTGGAAAAACGTTTGGATAAAAATAGCAGTAATAGCTCAAAGCCACCGTCTAGTGATGGGCTATCAAAACCACGACGCACGACTTCATTACGAGAAAATGGTAAAAACAAAAGC
>JACCSX010000221.1 GCA_013812775.1 Tatlockia sp.
CACTTGAAGCTAAGGATAAATGTGGCAATACACCATTAAATTTAGCTGCTCAAAGGGATACCTCTTTAGATATAATTAAACAGTTACTTAACAGCAAAGCCCATATTGCTACTATAGACAATGATGGTGTAAATCCCTTATTTTATGCTTCTGCTTATGGTCATACTGATACAGTAAGATTACTTATTGACGCAGGTGCTAATGTAGATGCTCAAGAGCCAAAGGGTAATTTTAGCCCATTACATGTTGCTGCTCAAAATGGTCATATAACTATAGTAGAATTGTTGTTAAGTAAAGGTGCTCGCACAGAAGTTCAAACTAATGCTAAGGAAACTCCGTTACATTCAGCAACATCTAGTGATCATAAATCTATTGTAGAACTCTTAGTGGCTAAGGGTGCTACCATAGATGTTCAGAATAAAGACAATTGTACCCCTTTATATTCTGCCATTAGAAACGGTAGTTTGCTTGCAGTAAAATTATTAATTGATAAAGGGGCTGATATAAATGCTTTAAGTATTGCTAATCAATCACTTTTGTATGTCAGTCTATTTAAGGGACATGAGGAAATTGTGCAATGGCTTCTTGATAAAGGTATCAAGGTAGTAAATGTTCAAGAAACATCAACTATGCTCGCCCCACTACATCTAGCTGCTCAAAAGAATTATATAACTGCAGCAAAATCATTGCTTGATAAAGGTGCCGCTATAAATATTAAAAATATTAATGGACAAACTCCGTTACATTTAGCAATTGAAAATAATCATCCAGTGATGGCAGAGCTACTTATTGCTGAAGGTGCTGATATTAATGCTAAGGATAGTAATAATTGCACGCCATTAGATCTCGCTGTTAAAAATGGCTCTATAAAACGGTTGCCTCTCATAGAGCTCTTCTTAAGAAATGATGCTTCTGTTTCTTCTGAAACACAAGAGCATATTAATGTACTTAAGAAACTGGTAATTGTTAAGCGTCAAGCATTGTTTAAAGCAATTGAGTTAAGTAATTACGAAATAGTTAACAAATTACTTAAAGAAGGCTTTGCATTAAATACATGTGATAAGAACGGTAATACCCTGCTTCATAAAGCAGTGCAAGCGGGCAATGTACCAATGGTTACCTTGCTTGTTTCTTTAGGTGCCAGTAAGTATTTAGCAAAGCCAAATGTTGATGGTATAACACCTATTAAACTTATGCTAGATAATAAAATGTTTATCGATGTAGTAAGTCCTTTGTTAAAACAATAATCAAATTAAAATAATTAAAATAGTAGGTAAATATGAAATTTTCTAAAATAGTGGCAATTGCCTGTGTCCTAACTATTTCACCAGTTTTTACAATGTATCAATCCCCAAGCACAAATGTGTTTCCTGATGTAAGTGTACAAAACTATCGGGCAGTAAAGTTTTTCCTTAGAGAAGCTAAGCTTAAAGATGTTAATGCTCTGTTGTTGTATTTTGCTGAAAAATATAACTATAAAACTGAAGTTACAAGGTTACTTGATTGTGCGTTAATTCAACCAGAGACGATCTTAAATACCATACTATTTTTTGCAGCTGCAGAAAATGGTCAATTAGATCTTATTGAGTTACTGCTTAAAAGAGGTATAAAGGTAGAAAGTAAAAACGATAGTGGTATGACTGCTTTGCATTTAGCTCTTGTAAACAATCATAGAAATATAGCTAAATTGCTGCTGGAAGAATATAGAAAAAACTTAAAACTGGAGCAATCACTAACCGATTTAGAGTCTTTGTTACCTAATGAAAATACTATATCTGATGTTGCAGCTTACTTTAGTGCTCTTTTAAAATGGGCTATTAAATATAAAAAGGAAGCTTTAATTAAGTCGCTTTTACTTGATAACAAGGGCCTAGGTACTACGGGTTTAACACCATTGCACTTTGCTATAAAAGAAGGTTATATAAAGATAGCTGAATTTCTACTTAGTAAGGGTGCGGATGTTAATGCTGTAGATAACGATAAACAAACGCCATTGCATTATGCTGTTAGGTATGATCGTCCAGATATCCTCTTACCGCTATTTACGTATAAATCTCCTTTAGCTGCTCAAGATAATGATGGCGATACACCATTACATTTAGCAGCTCAGGATAAGTCGTCTTTAGTTATGGCTAAGTTACTTATTGATAAAGGTGCTCAAATTGATATTGCTAATAATAAGAATAATACACCGTTATTATATGCTACTGGTTATAATGCTAGTGAAATAGTGAAATTATTGATTGATAAAGGTGCTAATGTAAATCATAAGGGTGACCATTGTTTTACTCCGTTACATCTTGCTGCTCAAGAGGGTCATACAGCTATAGTGCAGCTACTAATAGATAATAAGGCTGATTTAACTGCTCAAACTGGGGATAAATCTACTGCACTTCATATGGCAATTGCTAAAGAACATACAGATATAGCACAGTTACTAATTGTTAAAGGTAGTACTATAGATGCTCGAAATCAAAATAATTGTACTCCTCTTTATCTAGCTATCAGAAGTGGTAAATTGTCTGCAGTAAAATTATTAATTGATAAAGGAGCTGATATAAATGCTTTAAGTACTGCTAATCAATCACTTTTGTATGCTAGTCTAGTATTAGGATATGAGGAAATTGCGCAATGGCTTCTTGATAAAGGTATCAAGGTAGTAGATGTTCAAGAAACATCAACTATGCTTGCCCCTCTACATCTAGCTGCTCAAAAGAATTATATAACTGTAGCAAAAGCATTGCTTGATAAAGGTGCTGATATAAATATTAAAGATATTAAGGGAAAGACTCCGTTACATTTAGCAATTGAAAATAATCACCTAGTGATGGCAAAACTACTTATTACTCAAGGTGCTCATATTAATGCTAAGGATAATGACAATTGCACGCCGCTCTTCAAAAGTTACTCAAACGTATTTATAGGTAACTTTTGATCTGATGCTATCACGCACTCAGTTTTAATTTCTTGAAGATGCACATAGAGTGCTATTGTATCCCTGCAATGCATAAAGCACCACTAGATAGAACTCTCCAAGCCCAACGTTCTTGTATAAGAACATGGCCCGAGCTGGGCACTGGCAAAGATAACTCTTTGCTTTTTAGTGAAAGGTCCCGCAGGGTCTTTCTTA
>JACCSX010000093.1 GCA_013812775.1 Tatlockia sp.
TGCTTATGAATTATATAAAACAACAAAAGGCGAGAGCTCTATCGAAGTAGGAACTTGTTTATCTACAATTGCTACTTGTTATCGTGAATTAGGAATGTTTGATAAGAGCTTGTCAACTTGCGAATCAGGCATAAAAATTTTCAGTGAACTCAATAAAAAAAATCTGGCATTGGATGAAATGTCTTCAATAATTAAAAAATATAATAGTTGTTTGGATAAATGTGGATTCGATGTTTCTACATTATATAAATCTGCAGTTAACTTATATAAGGAAACAAGTTATTTAGCGGCAAGTATTAAATTGCTTTTTCTAATCAAAAAATGCTCTACATTATCATCAGTTGAAAAAGGGAATTGTTATTCCACATTAGCGTCCTGTTACAGGGAATTGGATGAGCATGATAATGCAATTAGAGCCTGTGAAAATGCAATTGAGGCGTTTCAAATTGCAAAAATTAATCCTGCCAAAAAACAAGAACTCATCGAGTCTGTTAAAGTTAAGCTGGAAAAATTAATAAATCCAACCGTTGTAAACATGATCTGAAATAAGTTCATAAGTCATCATGATGCGAAATAATCATTGAAAATTCTACATCTAAATCAACCAGGTTAAGGCAATCAGAGCAGCTTTCCCAATACACTTAACCGATTCGCACGTTTAGCGAATCCTTGAATGGCTTAAAAGGGTCTATTCTTGAACTCAGCAATTAACAACAATAGCGTTATTTTCTTCAATAAGATTTACCTCAGAATAATCAAGGCCCTTGCCAAAAAAGAGCATACGAGCTACCTGTTTCATATCGGCTTGAGGCATTGTGAACCAGTCATTTACAAAATTAGATTCTTTTTGATTTTCTTTCTGATGTTCTTTTGGATGCTGACTTAGACTGGTTAACATTACATTATATTCCCCTGAATGGTGTTCAAGATGCGCACCCAGGGTGTTATTGAGACAGTAGACGCCATCAAGGGATGGGCCATTTGAGTCATGGCCATAGACCTCATTTACCTTGTAAGAACGCGTTGTTGCTTGCAAAATTTCATAGTCACGATTCCACATTAAAAAAGTGACGGGGTCATCTTTGTCCACAAAGACCTCTTTTTTAGCTAGCGTATGTACAAGATTTTTTTCTACATAGTTTTGTTGAAATGAATGGTTAATGGCAGCTATAGTGGAAGCCAGTTGGATTACAGTATTTGCTTGAAAACAAACGTTCATTTCCATTGCCAAATTAGCTATAACCTCTTCATCAATTCTGGCATGTGAGAAATGGGTTACCTCATTATGACCATCAATTATGCAAGATATTAATTTTAAGTGGGGCAGAAAAGATTCACGCAGAAGAGTGATAATCTCATTTTTGTGGACAAGTCCTCTGTCGATTAAGTCTTGTAACTGATGCATCGATCGCCCGAATAAACGATCACCCCAAGCCCTTTCTGAACGAAATATGCCGTTTTTTTCAAAACATTCAATAAAGGTAAAATCGTGATTCGAATACAAAATATCGAGGGGAACTGATTCGTTATGGAGTTTATTGAGTAATAGCAAGGTGAAAAAATCGTTTTGACCTCTGTCTGCCAATACATCTCCGATGAGACAAATCTTTGTTTTATTCTTAATAATTAGATTTTCACAGATGTAGTTTATCTCAGATAAATCTTTTTTCTCCAATGAGCTTACATCTTTTCTGTAAATCTCAACGAAGCGTTGATAATGTTCTTTTTTACATTCGACTATTCTATGTTTGATAATAAAATATAATAATTTTAAGGCATTACCGTGCAAATCACCTATGGTTATCTGATTGTTTTTAAATTTAGGAAGGAGTAAAGGAAAAACATCTATATTAACTTCTAAATTATCGATTAATTTGTTTTGCATATTTTTATCTAGTTGACGTAATTATGGACATCATCTTACCTTTAAATAATTAAGGTTTTATTAAGACCCGGGGAACATTTCGATGAACTTTGCAAAAGATCAAATTCTAAATTCGTGCCTCATCCCCCTTGGGGGACATCCACAATTTATCAGTGTGATGTCCAATTCAGTGCAAAGTTCGATGGAATTTTTCGCTACTTTAAACCCACAGTCAAAATTAAATTTTTAAATGGTCTAAATAGTTGGATTAGATTTTGTTTCAGGTTGTTTTGGCTTATTTAAATCAAGCAAGCTTTGAGCAACATGATGATAAATATCCTGCATGCCCTCACCAGCGCTTTGGCAAAAAAGTCCAAATTGAAGAAGCTTTGGAGCCTGGCCAAGCTGGGAATGAAACGATGACAATTGAAATTTTTGCTCTTCTGACATTTTAGAAAAACTAGTTGAGGTTGCAAATTCATCCCGATTTTTCATTTGATAATAAAATCGTTTGTCTTCTACATATTTATTTTTTTCTTCCTCAGTCACTATTTTTAGGATGTAATTTTTAGTCCCAGCTACCAAGGATGTGGCGGTTGTATGCGGCACAGGGTTCCGTAACCAGAACTCAATTTTTCTAATTCCATCACATTCTTCATAAGGTACATATAAGTATTCCATTGACTTAGTCTCCAGATGTTGGCTAATCACTTCATAACCAAAACGAATAGGATCCAGGAAGAGGCTATCCAGAATAGACAAACCTAAATCGACAGTCGCCTCCATTACACCTACTAATAATCGTAGGGGAACAAAAATAATTGCTGACATCGCTTTAAAGACCATTAGATGAACGGTGGGATTGGAGAAAGTATAGGACTCACCTGATTCCAAGATAGCATCGACAGAATTATGTAAAAAAAGTAATAGGGAAGAAAGCATTCTGAATGGGTTCAATAAGGAATGGCCTAAATGTATATACCAGTCAGCTCGTGTCGAATGGCCTTTCCGGTAATCATTTTTTACCAAAATATCCGACATTATGGGTAACTCAGGCAGCAATTCACTCAAATTAGATTTACGAATTTTATTAATATTTTTTATGGATTTATGGGCTATTTCATAATATTTAAGGAAATCCTTTAAAAAATAGAGCGGCGTTAATTTAATAAGATGATAATAAAAAGAATCATTGTATCTACTTAAACGGTTTTCAATAATTTTGTGCGATTCAAGTAAACTAGATAAATAATCCATTCTCGCACTGAAAGCTTCTGTTCCAGGGATAAAGGAAGCAAGAAAACCAAGACCAAAATACCTTCTAATTTGATGGTCATAAATCTTTTTTGGAAAATGTACATCGGAATACCTGCCAAATAACTCCGCTTCCTCGGTATGCATGAATAAATTTCCCTTCGAATTAATAAAAAGAAACTTAATGAGGTAATCCAAATAGTAATTAATTTTACTTAACATGCACTTCTCTCTGATAAACAAGAATTGTCCAATGGAGATTATATGGAAATATTATAAACCAAACATTAACTCGGAAGGTTTAGCAGTTTAAAAGCTTTGCACAAATGAGATGGACTCGACCATTTCATTTGTGCAAAGCTTTAAAAGCGAAATAGTCTACCCTAGCTTACCCTAAAAATAAGTCAACGATTCATTTGGTGACTTTTCCGGGAACAAAATCTCATCGAAGAACCTATATTCACAATCCAGCGATTTCATAAAGCTCTCTTCAATCTTCTTTTGCTGATGCGAACATTCAATATCCTTAATAAGTTCGTCTGCAATTGAAATAATCGTTGTTGTAGACGCTTTAAATTGCTCGTCGGAATAAGAAGAAATCCATTCTCTGTAGGGATGATCGGGATTAGAGGAGGCTTTATTCATCTGTTCTCCCAGCTCCTTATAAACCCAAAAGCAAGGAACGAGGCTGACTACGGCCTCTGCAATCGAAGCCTTGCTGGCACTATCCAAAAGGTGCTCTGTGTATTGGCTAATGATGGGAATTTTTTGCACTGCCCTTCGATTTTCATTGAAAAAAGAAGCGTCGGGCAATTCCTTCAGATATTTCAGCTGGATTTCGCGTTCAAATAGAATGGTATTTTCTGAAAAAGATCGGAAGTGGGGAGCATGCATTTCTTTGTCTAAACGCTGTTCAACTAGTTTGAGAGCCCTATCAAAATCACGAAGGTATAATAGATCCTGTTCCAAAAATAATCTAAATACAGGTTTTGCCAGAGCGCCGTTGTAGAGGGCTTGATTAAAAGGATGGACATAGATTTTGGAACATAAATTGGAGTATTGCTGAATTAAATCATAAATTTTCATTGGCTACTCTCCCCCCGCAGGCATTACCCAGTGCAGGTTATAAGGGTTTTTCTCAGCCTTGATTTCCAAAATCAAAGCACCCCTGGTGAATTATTTCTCGCCAGTCTAGCGAAGCAAATAACAGGTTGTCAATGTGAGAGCAAACAATCCCTGGCCGAATCTAACCTGAATGCAAAAAAATTCATCGACAATACAGAGAAATTTTATTACATTGTCCCTCCAAGATTAAGGAAACAATCGCCACGATTCACGAATAGGCTAGCTATGTTGTTTACAACACCAATATTCTTATATTTTTTCCTGCCCTTATTTATATCCACTTATTATTTAGCGCCTGCAAAAGGGCAAGCACGCAATTATGTGGCTCTTCTTGGGTCTATTTTATTTTTTTCCTGGGGCGAACCTGTTTATGTATTTTTTTTACTAGCCTTTGTTTTTTTTGATTATCAATTATCAAAAGCAATATCAGAAACCTCAAGCCTATCGCAGGCTAAAAAGAAATTACTCTTATCGATAGGTATTCTGATTAATGTAGCAGTATTAATCAGCTTCAAATACTCAAGCTTCCTAATCCGAGAAATTCTCTTACCTTTGAAAATGTACAGCGGTGAGGTTCCGGCAGGAACGGGGCCGCTTTTATTAGGGATCTCTTTTATTACGTTTCATAAAATCAGTTATTTAGTGGATAGTTACAAAGGGCGCGCGAAACCACCGCGAAATTTCTACGATTGTGCCTTATATATCTTCTTATTTCCGCAGCTTATCGCCGGCCCGATTATTAGATATCATGATATAGGTAATCAGCTTCATCAGCGTACTTATAGTAGCTCAACCTTTTTAGTCGGTTGTTTTCGCTTCTGTCTTGGTTTTGCAAAAAAAATATTGATAGCTGATCAATTAGGCTCTGTTGCAGATCGAATTTTTTCCTTGCCTGTCTATGATATTTCCCTGGGCTGTGCCTGGGCTGGGGCCTTTTCTTATATGCTACAAATTTACTTTGATTTCTCAGGCTACTCAGACATGGCAATAGGTCTTGGTTGTATGATGGGTTTTAGGTTCCCTGAGAATTTTAATCGTCCCTATATTGCTAAAAGCATCACTGAATTTTGGCGACGCTGGCATATTAGTTTATCAAGCTGGATGCGTCTTTATTTGTATATACCTTTAGGCGGTAATCGCAGAACAAAATCCAGAGCCTTTGTTAATTTATGGATTGTTTTTATTATTTCAGGTTTCTGGCATGGAGCTAATTGGACCTTTCTTGCCTGGGGCGCTTATTATGGCTTCTTCTTATCTGTCGAAAAATACTGCTCGGAAACCTTCCCCAATTTGCACAACTACATACCTTCCTTTCTGAAGTTTTCACTGACCATGTTAATTATCCTCTTTGGCTGGGTTCTTTTCCGGGCACCAACTATTAGTTATGCATTTGATTTTATTAAGGTTATGTTGGGTTTGACTCATTTGGAAGTATATAGACTTCCTTGGGGATTCTTGATTGGTAATCGCGATATATGTCTTTTATTTATAGGTGCAGTAATTGTATTTTTTAAAATGCCCGGCAATTTTTTAAGATTACCCGAGTGTTTGACCTCTGCCTGGTCGGAAACAATGACTATTAACGGGACTTCGGCACAACTTTCAATTCTCTTTATCAGCATGTTATTGCTTTTGATTTTGGCAACTATGGGAATGTTTAATGCCGGCTATTCCGCTTTTCTCTACTTTAGATTTTAGTTATGAAAAATAAACAAAATAAATTGGCTAGATTATTCTCACTGATCTTTGTTATTTTTCTAAGCTTACCCGCTATTGGATATTTTTTTCATTTATCACCTGGATATAACCTTTTTGGCTATGTTGATACAAAACATAGCAAACCAAATCCGCTGATAAAGGGCTGGTTTGATAAAAAATTACAAGCCTATTTGGATGAAAAGCTAACTCAGAAAATTGGGTTCAGAGCGATTTTAATAAGGGCTTTTAATGAGTTAACCTTTCGTCTTTTTGCTGAGCAAAAAATTACAGATATTTATTCAACAAAACAACATGGCTTATATTACAAAAGTACAATTTCTCATTTAAATGATGAATATAGTAATCGCGAAAAACTCACAGAAGTCTATGATGAATTAGCAAAAAAATTAGCTGAAATACAGCAGCTTTTAGCTGCAAGAGGAAAGCATTTTGAGGTTATCCTCAGCAGTTCTAAGGCCTATGTTCATCTAGATGGCTTAGATAAGCGATTTTTGGTGAATTCTGTTCAAACTCTTTATGAGGAAGGGGCAAGCCTTGGGCGTGAATTAAAAAAACATGGCGTTAATGTAATTGATTCAGCCCCGATATTACGCCAGCTTTATAAGAAAAAAGCCATAGAAACACATGCTCATTCCAGCGTACATTGGACTTATTACTCAGGCTGTATTATCGCGAAAAATCTATTTAAAGATATAAGTAAAACCTTTGCGGATACGCCTTCAATCCATTGTGGTAAACCTATATATAAACCTGCCGATCAACTTGATCTCGACGGCTTATTAGTTATTAATGTTTTAAGCAATGTAAATATGATGAGAAATGCCCCTTACCCAACACCCAGGGCTACCTTGCATGGCAAATTTTTACCAAAGATGTTAGTTGTAAGTGATAGTTTCATGACGCAAATCCTTAGAGCAATCGATGAGGCAAAATGTTACTCAAGTATCATTATATCGAACTATTTTCTCAGTAGTATAAAACATAAACCAGGAGAGCTTTTTCCTTATATGCCTCCCCCACCTATCGAACCAATTACAAACACAGTTATTAATGAGGCGATGGAATCAGATGTGGTCGTTTTGCAAATGGTAGATTACAAC
>JACCSX010000108.1 GCA_013812775.1 Tatlockia sp.
TTATTTGACAATTAATGTATTCCAGAGGGTGGAAGTCCCTTACACGCCGGAGTAACGTCCGGAAGTGTTAGCAAGTCGCAAGCTGGTTGATTGTAAAGTCAGCAGTGAAGGAAGCGAGACTGCAAAGTCCGGTACTGACGAACAGGAAGGGCATAAGAGGCTATATAACGAGGATGAGTGTGCACAGCTACACAACGTCCAAAGAGTACAAAATCGTTTTATAGTAGATGCCACAGGGATCGGATGAAGGAGTATGCTCTTACCGGGGGAGATCCTAATCCCGATGCAAGTCGGGGAAGTAAGTCAGCAGAGGCCATAGTAGCCGAGCAAACGAGCTGACAATAAACGTCAGAGGACTCAGCTAACGGTGAAGGGCTGAACGTAAAGTGGTTTTCAATTTCAGAAGGAATGTTCGCATAGCCCCTGAAAACGAAAACAGGTTGAAGTTAAAGTAACAAAAGAATGATTGCACAGGTACTACATCCTTACAACATGCACAGGGCACTGGAGCAGGTGGTGAAAAACGGCGGCAGCGCAGGTCTTGACGGCATGTCCGTAACACAACTGACTGCGCATATACGCCAGCGTTACACCACGGTGAAGGAGCTACTGCAAAAGGGCGTGTACCTGCCACAACCAATTCTTGGAGTGGAGATACCAAAAGCGAACGGAAAAACTCGTCTGCTAGGTATCCCTACAGTTCAGGATCGCATGTTACAGCAAGCAGTGTCACAAGTGATGATGCCTTTATTCGAGACAGAATTTTCAGCAATTAGCTACGGCTTCCGCCCAGGCAGAAATGCAAGGAATGCGGTAGGCAAAGCGTGGGAGTATATCCACTTAGGATTTACGAACATCGTAGACATTGACCTGAAAAACTTTTTCGATGAAGTGGATCACTGTTTACTGCTAAACTTAGTGTACCGGAAAGTGAAATGCAAAAGGACACTGACATTAATCAGAAGATGGTTAAGAGCGCCCATGAAGATCAAAGGCAAACTGTACAAACGCCACAGAGGTATTCCGCAAGGTTCACCCCTGAGTCCACTGCTGTCGAACATCCTGCTCCATGAACTGGACAAGGAATTAGAACGTAAAGGACTGCAAGCGGTACGGTACGCCGATGATTTCAGCATTTACACAAAATCGGCTACACAAGCACGAAAGGTGAAGAAGGAAATCGAACACTTCCTGAAGACGAAACTTCAACTCACGATTAACGAGGAGAAAAGCGGAATCAGGAAACCGGTTCAATTCTCACTATTGGGATTTTGTTTTGTGCCTACATACAAAAAAGGCGACAGAGGAAAATACCAATTGACAGTAAACGAGAAAGCATGGAAACGATTGCAGTTATCGCTAAAATCCATCACCCAAAAAACGTCACCCATATCCCTAAAAGATCGCCTTGCTAAAATCAACGAAGTGCAACGAGGATGGCTTAATTATTTTCGGGGTACAAGTATATTTGGCAAATTGCGAGATCTGGATAGTTGGGTGCGGAATCGGTTGCGCTACTGCATTTGGAAGGACTGGAAAAAACCAGACAGGAAAAGGAAAAACCTGATTCGTCTGGGCGTTGATCCCGACCACGCCTATGCATGGAGCAGAACGAGAATGGGCGGATGGGCTGTGGCACAAAGTCCGATCCTGCTTACAACAATTACTGTTCACCGATTGAAACAGCGTGGCTATACGCCGATGTTGGATGTGTACTACGAACTCAACCCATCACTTAACGAACCGCCGTATGCGTGACCCGCTTGTACGGTGGTGTGAGAGGCTTCCCTCATCAACGAAAGTTGGTGGGGGCGCCTACTCGATTATAAGCCGTTTTTCTTATTTGCATACTTGTTTCTTTGTTTCTGTCGCCTTGGTATAACCTAAACTTTCTGCTTTGTCGAGGTCTTTACAAACCATATTTAAAATTCCAATTTTATACCAAGTCACTGCTCTTTCAAAGTAAGCTTCTGCATAGTTTGGATAAAGTTCGATTACTTTATTAAACATATCTTTTGCTTTTCCGAATTCTTCTTCGTCACGATACAACATTCCGTTATACAAATATGAAAGTTTGTTCTTCGGTCTGATTTCAATGCTTCTTTCAAGGTCTGCGTGTCCCTTTTTTAAGTTCTTGAATTGTGTCGCATAAAGAAGTCCACGATTGAAAAATGGATCGTAATAGTTTTTGTCTTGGTCAATTGCTTTAGTATAATATTTTAATGCGTTGTCTTTGTCTGGTGTTGGAAGTGAAGCGTAACAGTAACCAAGTTCATAAAATGAATATTTGTCGTTTGGCTCAAGTGTCAATGTAGTTTTATAAAACTCAATTGCCTTTTCAAGATTTCCAAGTCCGAAGTAACATTTACCAATATTGAAACTGGCATTAGAATTTCGCTTGTTAGTTTTTTCAAATGATAATGTAAAGTCGTTAAG
>JACCSX010000144.1 GCA_013812775.1 Tatlockia sp.
GGTATGAGCATGGCGAATGAACTAGACGATTTACCTCCCATTCAGGTTTCTTTCTTTGGCAGCGCAAAGGTAGGCAAGACAAAGCTCATTAATGCACTGAAAAAAAAGAGGAATATAATGAAAATTATCTACCTTCTGGCAGTTTAAGTTATTCAAACTTTAAACAAGACGGTCTTAATTATAATTTGGTTGATTGTTCAGGACAGGATAGATTAGAAGCGATGGTCCTGGGCCTTCGTTCTGATATAAACGTCATCTGTATAGATAAATCTGATGAAGATTCTTTAAATAAAGCCAAAAAATATGCCCTAACTATTACCGAAAATAATCCTAAAGCCAAAATAATTATTGCCATTACTAAAATAGATAAAAATGCTAGTTTTAAAGTAACTGATGCTGAAATTCAGCAGTTTAAACAGGCGTTTGGCATCAGAAAAAAAACGGTTTACACCAGCGCGAAGAACAATAAAAGCATTGATGATATGCACCAAAGTATTGTGAAGGCAGGAAAGCAAATAATGGCCAAAAAGCCAGAATTAGTAAAACCTGACATCACCTTTTTAGATGCCTTTCAATCAAATCTTATTATTTACTTGAATCGAGAAAAAGAAGCTGTAACTGATGCAAAAAAAAATGGGGGATTAGAACAATTATCGAGAATTTTTGACAAATTGGTTTTACCCATTTCCGATCATGAAACATTTGAGGAAGCTCTCGACAAGGCTGGATCAATTATGGCTTACATGCGCCCCACATTAAACTCAGCTGCTAATCAACTTCTTAACGAAAATAGAACAGCTTTAAACAAGGACGTTATTGAGGCAATTGGGAAGGTAAACTATGCGGCCTTAGTCTCGGCTGAGGTTCAGGATGGAGAAATTAAACCAAAGCCTGAGAATGAAAGAGATTTTGCAAAAAAAGAAGCCGAAGTTGCAAGAATTGTTCTATCTTCTATTGTTCTTAATTACTCCAAAAGTCTTCATCAATATTACCTGTCCAATGATTTTCGTCTCAATAATATGATTAATGATCTTAAGGGGGTTCCGAAGCAGGTTTTGGTGGAGGATGAAAAAGAAGAAGAAATTCATACCGCTGATCTTGATGAAAAAATTTCAGCTATCGAAGAACATATAAATGATGGGTCTCTCCCAATTCCTGAGCAGGTTATGGTCACGAATAAAAAACAAGAAGAAGAAATTAAAATCGCTGATTTAGCTGATCTTAGTAAAAAAATTACAGCTATCGAAGAATCTATAATAGCTGGGGTTCTCCCACGACAAAAACTACTGGAAAACGCTGAAGATTTAAATTGTGCCGCCAATGCATATATCAATGTTCAAAATCAGAAATTAAATTATGATGTATTTATGCCACTGCAGAACATGGCTAAAAACTTTAATTTTACTATGTTAGATGAACCTAAAGGAGACTTACCCACCCTCGCTCAAGTCAATGAAAAAATAGAGATTTTTTACGAAATGATTGAAGCAACACCGCATGAACTGTCAAGGCTTTCAAAGCAGACTTCATTTGACCCAAGGAATATTCAAAAAGCACTAAAAACCCTGAAGGATAAATTAGATACAGCAAAAGAAATTGATGTTGAATTTCGTTTAGCTTCAGCTAATACAAAACGGGATTTTAAAATTAATATTTACCAAGACGCTGCTGAGCATTTTGTAAAAAACCTTAACGAAGAGAAGTTAAAAGTAGACACTCCCAAACCTATTATGAATGTATTATTCCGACTGGTTCGCTTTCTATTTATCGGCTCTATGCACACTGAAAAGGAGCTAACAGAAAAGAAGCGTATCGAAAAGCAAATCAATATAAAAGATGAGCTTAAGGCCATAAAAGGCAACCTTCCTAAAGAAGAAAGGTCAGTTGAAATCAAAAATAATAAGTTCTAATCCCTTGGATTACCTTTTTTGATTGCATCTTTCCAGGCTTCCTCTTCAGATTCTCGAAGAAAAATTTCTGTAGTTGATACGTTATTAATATCAAGAATTTCAGGATCCACTGGCTCCTCTGCACCTGCTAGCCTAGAAACCCTATTTTTAGTTGGGGTATCTCTTTCAACAGCTGCCGGTTGAGGATTTTGATAAATTTTAATCATAGCTGATGCCTTTTTTAAAATAAGTTGAGTTAAGTATAGCCACTAAGGATAATTTATGAAAATGCTATAATTAAAATTAGAGCTTTATGGTAAAAAAGGAGCACAAATGAACAGAGGTCTAATAATAGGCTTTTCGATTCTCATTTCACCCACAGCCTTTTCAGATCCGACCCAAAACCCTGTTTACAATCACCAGCCCTCCACGATACTAAGCCCAACGAACAATACCAGCCCAATCATTAATACTTACACTACTAGCCCAACCACTAATTACGGCATAGATAGCGGCAACGGTCCTAGCGGCAGCGGTATCAATACAGATACGAACATCAATAATGGGGCTGGTTCAGAAAATGGTGTGAATTCAGGGATTGGCGAAAATAATGCAGCAGGTGGTGGTAGCGGCGAATAGCCTTTAAGCTTAGGCTGATTCCTTCTCCCTCTGTGAGGTGCCCAATGTCCTAAATACCGGACGCGGTGTCCTTCGAGAGGCCTCAGGATGCTCGGGTTTTAATGAATTCCTAAATACCGTTCGCAGTGTCCTTCGAGAGGCCTCAGGATGCTCGGGTTTAATGAATTCCTAAATAC
>JACCSX010000148.1 GCA_013812775.1 Tatlockia sp.
TGTCGCGCCAAAATGATAATGTCCCCTTAAGCCCAAAATGAAAATGTCCCCCAGAAACCTGAGCTACTCTTAAATTGATAAGAAAAAAGGGGAGCCAGGGAATGGGAGACTTATTGATTATGAGTAAAAAAGAACTAAGACGCAAAAGTATTTTAGATTTAGTAATGATTGGACAATTGAGCCAGAAAGATGCAGCCAGGCGTTTATTTCTATCATATCGCCAATTGAAACGAGTTTATCAGAGGTATTTGAAAGAAGGTGAAGAGGGTTTAATGCATAGAAGTAGAGGCAGAGCATCGACTAATGCATACCCTTTAGAAATGAAAAAGCACGTATTATCTCTTTATGAAGAGAAATACTGGGATTTTGGTCCAACATTGGCGGCAGAGAAGCTTCTGGAAGAAGATAATCAAAAGTTACATGCAGAAACATTACGTTTATGGTTAAAAGCAGCGAATATCTGGCAACCTAAAAGGCAGCGCAAGGCTTATCGTACAAGGCGCGCGCGCCGCTCAAGATTTGGAGAGTTATTACAATTAGATGGCTCGATTCATTCATGGCTTGCAGGGATATCTGGGAAACAATGCTTAATGAATATGGTTGATGATGCAACGGGCAAGACCTTAGCCTTACTGGATCCAGGAGAAACAACGGATGCAGCGTTTAGGCTGTTAAAATGGTGGATTAAACTACACGGTATCCCATTAGCTGTTTATGTTGATTTAAAGAGCTTATACATTTCACCCAAATCATTAAAGCAAAGCGAAGACGATGAGTTGGTTGAACCGGAATGGTTAACCCATTTTTCAAAAGCGTGCAAGGGTCTTGGTATTGAGGTGATTAGAGCATACTCTCCTCAGGCCAAAGGGCGAGTAGAACGCAATCATGGTGTTTACCAAGACCGGTTTGTTAAGGAATTACGGTTAAAAAATATTCAAACTATTGAAGAGGCAAATAAACGTCTTCAAGGAGGTTTTATAGATAACCTAAACAAAAAGTTTATGAAGTCACCTGCAAGCCTTGAAGATGCTCATGTTCCACTGTTAGATGGTCAAAATTTAGATGATATTCTGTGTTGGGAATATACAAGAACGGTTTATAACGATTGGATTATACGTTTTGAGACTCAATTGTTGCAGATACAAAAAGCACGCATCAACCAAGTGAGGCCAAAACAACAAATTACTTTAAAAAGGCATCTTAATGGCAAAATAACCTTGTGGAATAAAGGACAAAAAATACCTTATTGTTTTATTGAAAAAAAGGTTGCGGAAGAAAAGCCTTTATTAGGTCACGATCTTGCAGAACGTAGGCGAAATGGTCGAAAAAGTAAAACAAAGTCACCATGGGGTCAATTTAACCCTGGTTGGTTAAAGCAAACAAAGGAAAATCCGCTCGCAGTCACTTAATAAAATTGCCAGCAGAAAGAAGCTTATGGATATGTGGACGAGTCCTCTAGACCAGCTTGCGTCCTACGGACCGTGTGCATAAACTATGGACAACTCCTAAAGCCGAGTTGACCACAGTTTATGCACACTCGCAAGCTTCTCGCCCACATACCCACAAGCTCAATAGCAAATTATATATTTTTTTAAAGCAAAGTGTTCGCCTCGTGCGCCCCGCGCCCTCGGCGAACTTTTATTAAACAGAAAGGGACATTTTCAAATTGGAGATATAGGGGACATTTTAATTTTGGTTTGACACAACAGACCCTATCATTTGACTAGAAAATACTATTCGATTATATTTCATTCTTAATGTTCAAAATTAATATATTTTTATAGTCTAGATAGCAACAATTGATTAATAAACTCTTCACCGCAAAAGATCTAAATAGAAGGTTAATCCCATGCGAACAAAATACACTTTTAGTTCTAAATATCGTAAAAAGGGTTATGAATCAGGCTATGAGAGTGAAGGCGGAACTGAATATAAGGCTGATAAAGAAATTGGTAGAGGTAAATATGCCTTAGCAAGAGCATTTCTATCAGATCAAGGTAAGGCGATAGCGATCTTAAGCCCTTTAAACAAAAAAATTGATCTTGAAGAAGCGCAAACGAAGTATCAGTTTTTTAATACAATTTACCCAGGTCAAGGTACTCAGCTAATAGAAGGCCAGGGAACTTACCGACTTGTTCTACCTCTACTACCCGGCAAACCCTATAATAAGCTTGCTATCACCTCTGAAGAATACGCAAGACTGCTCTTTCTTTCTGCAGTTCAAGCTCTTAAAGATTGCCATGCAAAAGATATTATTCTTCTCGACATCAAAGAAGATAATGTTCTTTTTGATGATGAATCAGGTAAAAGTTACTTGATTGATGGAGGAATATCCGTTCTAAAAGGGGAAATGATTCATCCCATGTTTCAACAATTATCACTCTATATTATTGAGTATTGCAGAAATACAAACACAGTTTATGCACCGGAATGTTTTTCTTTAGAGAGAGAATTAGCTACTGAAGCTATGGATATTTATTCGCTAGGTTCTATGATAATTAATATAGCAAGTTGCGCACTGGGACCTGAACTCCAAGAGTTGGCCATAGCTTGTCAAAATGAAAACCCTAATCAAAGACCGACCCTGCTTGAGCTGGAATCTAAACTTACCCAACTCGCTATAATTACCCAAGGGCGAGCTCTGAAGAAAAAAAAAGAGATAGACGATGCAGTTCAGATTATTAAAGACCTGGAGCTGATTGCTAAAGGCAGGGATATTGAAAATGATACCAACAGCTGTGTGATGAATTTAAAAACGCAATTGAGCAATCAATTTAAGATAATTAATAGAAAAGATCTTCCTATTTACAGAACATACAGGGAAAAATATGCTGAAATTGAATTCACCCTTCTCAACTGGGAACAAAGAAAAGCATACCTTTCTGAGCTCAATTTCAACATACATTTAGAGAATTTTAGAAACATTGCTAATGAACGGCCTGATGAAAACTCAGTAATTGAGGCGTTTTATAACCGTTTAGAAACCGCCAAATATGCGTTTTTGGAATCAACTCAACCTAACTATAAAGCAAAAAAAATCTTTCAAACTCAATGTAAAGCGGCCATTGAAGATCTAAAACCTCTTTTAGAAACCCACCGGACTTTAGGCGAGCTCATTATAAAATTTATTGTTGAAGTCCTAGAAAAAATTACCTGCGGGCTGACTACTACCTTAGGATTTTTTGTGCCAAAATCTACGGCCGCAGCCGAATTGGATCTTATGCAAGAAGAGCTGCTAACGGTTAATTTATAAGCAATGTGATATAATGATTGGCAAGGAAAAATGGGATAAGCTGAAAGCCTGGATGGATCAACTTCAGATCCTTGATAATGATCTCTTTGAGAAATTTATCGTTGGTTCTGGCAAAGGCGGTCAGAAATTACATAAAACAGCATCCACTGTTTATTTAAAACACGAACCCTCCGGCATTGAAGTCAAATGCCAGGAAAGTCGCAGTCGCGAAGAAAATCGTTATTTTGCCAGGATGCGTCTTTGTGAAAAATTACATACAACAATTAGCGATGAAAAAACGAAAGAACAGCAGAAAGTTGAAAAGGTAAAACGTCAGAAAAAAAGGCGCTCAAGACGTTCAAAACTGAAGATGCTCGACGAGAAATCCAGGCACGGACGGCAAAAACTTTTTCGTAAAAAAATTCAATCGGATGAATAAAAATTTTACTGATTATACTAAATATCTATTCGTATGGAAAATCATGATTAAAAAACTAATTTTTACTCTAAGTACATTAATAATTTCTTTCTTTGCCTTAGCCCAATCGCCTTCTGAAATGAAGATGAATCGTTATTTGGAATCCGTCAAAACAGACCCACAACAATTGCTCGCCCTGTTAAAAGCTATGCCCAAGGGTGGTGACTTACATAATCATCTGTCAGGAGCAAGCTATGCGGAAAAAATGATAGGTTATGCCAATCACGATCAATTATGTATTAATCCACAAACCTTTGCCGTGTTCGCCAAAACAGACTGTGACGCTCACAGCCAGCTTGCTAATGCAAAAAAAAATCTTGTTTTTTATCAGAAACTTATTGATGCCTGGTCCATGCGACATTTTCATGCCAAGCGTGAATCTGGTCATGATCATTTTTTCTCGACCTTTGGCAAATTTGATGCCGTAAATAAAAAACACCAAGCTGAAATGTTAGCAGAAATTGCCAACCGTGCCGGTTTACAAAATGAATCTTATTTGGAGGTCATGATTACACTAGACCACAATGCTTCTGGACATTTAGGTAAAAAATTAGGTTGGGATCCTGATTTTGCCTCTATGCGTAAAAAACTATTAGCTCACGATTTTGATAAAATCATTAAGAGTATTTCAACTAACCTGGATCAAGACGAAAACAAAATTAACAAGATTCTTGCTTGCCAAAACAAAGGGCGTCAAGCCGGTTGCCAGGTTAAAATCCGCTATTTATACCAGGCTTTACGTGAGCAACCTCCAGAAATGGTCTTTGCGCAATTATTAGCAGGTTTTGAAGCCGCCAGTCAGGACCACCGTGTTGTTGGTTTAAATTTAGTACAAGCTGAAGATGGCGCTATTTCAATGCGAGATTACGCATTGCAAATGCAAATGATTGGCTATCTCCACAACCTCTATCCCAAAGTAGCTATTAGCTTACATGCCGGCGAATTAACGCCTGCTCTTGTGGGTGAGGAAGGAACAAAATCACATATTAATCAGGCGATTAAAATTGCTAAGACACAACGAATTGGTCACGGTGTTGATGTAAGACATGAAGAAAATTTTGAGTATTTACTGAAAACAATGGCTAAAAAAAATATATTGGTGGAAATCAATTTAAGCTCTAATTCTTTAATATTAGGTGTAAAAGGCAACAATCATCCTCTGCCCTTGTATTTGCAATATGGCGTACCCGTGACTCTTTCTACTGACGATGAAGGAGTGAATCGCTCTAATTTAAGCAAAGAATACAAGCAAGCTGTGGAGGTATTCAACTTTAATTATTCGACTTTAAAAACCTTTGCCCGTAATAGCCTAAGTTATGCCTTTCTCCCCGGCGAATCTCTTTGGAGCGATCACGCCTATGCTCTGCCTCGCCCCGAATGCCAAAATGACAGTCTTGGAACAGAAAAACCCTCTCTACTATGCCAAACTTTTCTTAATGCTAATGAAAAAGCAGCCTTGCAATGGGATTTGGAGCAACGTTTTATAAATTTTGAAATCAAGTATTCCTAGCCACAACATCCAATCAAGCCTTGATGCACTGCATCAGGGCCTCATTTATTGTTTTTCTTAGCTATATCATAAATATGCTATAATTTTTACTCATAATGATCAAATTATTTTCAACACTATGGAATGAAAAGGATAAATCATGAAAATAGTCGTATCCTTCTTTATTTTACTGTTTTCTTTGCAAATACAAGCGCAATCAGCCTGTAAATGCAACTGCGACCCTGTTGACAGGCGCTTGTGCGCTCCTTTGTATGATATTCACCATCCCTGCGGCACTCTCTGTAGAAACCTTGGACCGCACTCCCCGCCTATAGGGCGAACTGCCTGTCCAACTGTGAAATTCTATAACGAGGAAAAAGGTGTTGAGGAATGGCGAACGTTTTGTTATGACTGATGAAGCCTGATTTGCCTATCAATTGCAATAA
>JACCSX010000225.1 GCA_013812775.1 Tatlockia sp.
CCTTTGACCAACTGGCTAAAGTGGCTTTAGCCTTAAGGAATTCTCTATTTTGAGGCTCGATGGAAAGTGCATTGTTTATAGCAATTAAAGCATTTTGGGGATCATTCATTGCTGCATAAGTTTCCGATATTTTTTGATATATTTTTGCATTTTTTGGATCTATTAAAAGAGCTTGTTGATAAAGCTTTAGGGCTTCGTGGGGCCTTTTTTGTACGTTTAATTCTCCTCCCAGTTCGAGTAAAGAAGTTTGCATTTCCTTCGGGGAAGTGGAAAGGGAGAGGATTTTTTTCTGTGTTTCAATAACTAATTGATCATTTTTGAACTCATTTGCTAATCTCAATTTAGTTAAATATAACGACTTATTTTGGGGTTCTAAGCTTAGCGCTTTGTCAATTGATTGCAACCCATTCTGATATTCCTGGTCATTGATATAACAGTTAGCCAAACTCTGATAGCGCATAGCATTTTTGGGATCAAGCTCTAAGCTCAGTTTGATCGTTTCGGCAGCGGCGGCATATTGATGTAACTCGCTTTGTAACTTTGAGATATTATCAAGTAATTTAAGGTTTTCCTCTTTTGAATTTGTATTTTTTGTAAGTGTATATAAATACTGCGATCTCTCTAAGGCTAATTTAGTATCTTTATTCCAATTTGCTAATTGAATTTGAGATATAAGATATGTTTTATTATTGGGTTGAAGATGGACGGCTTTTATTATATTTTCTAAAGCGGGTTTAGGTTGATTTTTCTCAGCATAAAGCTCAGATAAGGCTTTATAAAAGATTGGATTATTCGGATTAATTTCAACCGCATGCTCATATGCTGTAATTGCACCATCCGTATTTTTCAAACTTTGTTGAATAGTTGCAATTCTCACCCAGATATCGGCTCTGTTAGGTTCTTTTATAAGAAGATCAAGATATATAGAAATGGCTTTTTGCCACTCTCCTTTTCCTTCTGCCTCTAAAGCAGAGGTTATGGCTGTGTCAGATGCTGGTGAATTCTTATCAGGAGGACTTTTATTATTCGAATTAGTAATTACGTTAGTACCCTCGGCATTTGCAATAAGCCCAGTCGCTTTAATATATTCTGGATTATTATATTTTTTTGGTAAACTAAGCTTATATTTAGCTGCATCGTCTTCAGATCTGAGGGCTCCTGCCTTACTGTAATCACTGGAATTCGAGTGCTGTTCTATAAAGTTTGCAATATGGGAGTTTTCTACTAAGGCTATAGGGTTTGCAACCCTATGATTTTTATCAGTGTCCTTTCTGGTTAAATCCCGAGATATTTTAAAATTAACATTAGCACCAGTTTTTCTTTGATCTGTATTAGGTATTGGGCCTATTAAAACCACATGAAAACTCTTTATCAATCTGACAGTGATTGGTAGATTATATTTTTTGGTTAAAAGAAGTCTAAAATTTTGCGCGTTTTTAACCGACTTAAAAGAACCCGCCTGCATATAATTTAGGCCTTCTAATTGAATTTTAATATACTTAGAATCTGTAAAATGTGGAAAATCATTAGCATTAGAACGTTGCTTTGCTGGCGTTCTCGCAGTTTTAATATTTTCTCTAGTTAAGTTTGGAGGATAGTTTACTTTTAAATTTGTAACTGTTTTTGTAAACTTTGAAGATTTTTTTATACCATTATTGGTTCTGACATTTTGAATAGTTTTAAAGTTGGTTTTAGTTGCGGGTTTCAGTTTATTTGCAGACTGCACAGGACCCAGTAGTACCACATGATAAGATCCTACTAACTTAATCGTAACTGGTTGATTATATTTTTTTATTAAAACATGCTTAAACTGTTGAGCATTTTTTTCTGATTTAAAAGCCCCTGCCTGCATATAATATTGGCCATTTGATTGTATTTTAATGTAATTAGAATTACCAAAATCAGGATTTTTAGCCGCTTGCGCTACCCCAAAGGTAGAAAAAGTTGCCAACATGGAAGTGATTAGAATAGTATATGAAAAATCCGATGACATAGATAATATCCCTTTATTATATTATTCAAGTTATTAAATCTCCCAATACTATTTTTAAACATAACATTAGCCATAATTTATGTAAAATTCTTTTTTTAAAGACTGGGTTTCTCACTAAATTTCACAACCTTTTGTGAAATAATGGTTGAATTTACTTTCTCCATTGACGGTTCTTGGTCACCCAAAGATCTATAATGAATTTACCCATTACAAATAGATCAAACATTAATTGTGAATAACGTATTGGAGTAAATATAATTGCTTTAAAAAAATTTTTAATACGTCGATTTTTATGCACATAAGTTATAATACCAATATATAGTAAAACTTCAGCACCTAACCCAATCGCAAGTATTTCCCACTTCCGGAGTATTAGAAGAATTAAGATTATTATCGGGAAACTCACTTTTTCAATTGCGGAGGTAAAAACAAACCAACCAATATTACGACCATATTTTTTTGTATACTCTGCCCCGAATGGTTGACGGTATGCTTCTTTAATTTTACGCTTCTGTTCAATTTTTTCTTTGTCACGTCTCTCTCTAAACTTTCTAATGATATTTCGGGGTAGCTTAAACGGAGTAGAAAATAAATCGTTAAAATAAAAGCAGGATTGGAAAAAAGCTGAGGACCACTTAAGTATCTGACTATACATTTTGAAAAATCTCGGTTCTACACTTAAGGCATAGACATCGGGTACTACAATATTTCTGTACCCCTGACTTGCAAAAGCAAAACCAAAAAAGATATCTTCAGAACTAGTTAAATCATAACCAAAAATTTCGAGGTAGGTATCAAAAGTAATTTCAAGATAATCTTTTCGATAGACCGAAGCACAGCCAATAGGAAAAATAATAGTTCCAAAAAATACCATTTCTCCATGATAAATATAACGTTGAAGAAAGAGATAAAGTTCTTCACGATAATTATTTGTAATTTGGCGTTGGAAATGCTCATAAGAAGTATTATCAAGTTTCATCTGGGTTTCAGGATACTTGCTTGTAAATCGGCTCATATTTTTTGTTTTAAATTCTAAATCTCTATCTTTTTCGGTAAAAGGTAAAATTACGCCACATGCTGTTGCAATTCCTACTCCTTGATACAATTCATGTACCAAACGCTCTAAATAGTTATCAGAGCGAAAAATTGTATCTCCATCGAGAACAGCTAAAACATCCGCATCAGAATTTTTTAAAGCATAATGAATTGAAGGAGTTTTTCCTTCATTAACTTCCCTTGCTAAAATTTTTAATTCAATTTGCATATAATCCGCATACTCTTTTGCAAAATGAACAGTACGGTCTTTAGAGGCGTCATCTATTAAAAAGATACACCTTGGGCGTAGTGTTTGGCGAAGGATCGAATTTATACAGAGGATGATATTTTTTTCTTCATTATAGGAGGGAATCACTAAGTCAACTGTTGCCTCTAGCCAATTAGCCTTTGGTGTAGGTACTGTTTTATCGGGGCCACGTAATAATCCAATTAAACCCAATAAAGATGTAGGTCCTATTGCAAAAAATGGGATAAACGCCATTCAGTTCGCTCCTTGAATAAATATCGATCCCGGTTTCATCTTATAAACTTTATATAACAATAACTTAAATGTATATTTTTTAATACCCTTTTTTATTTGCTAAC
The DNA here is from genome assembly GCA_013812775.1 of Tatlockia sp. Taxonomy (GTDB): domain Bacteria; phylum Pseudomonadota; class Gammaproteobacteria; order Legionellales; family Legionellaceae; genus Tatlockia. The sequence continues at coordinate 3,635 of JACCSX010000225.1, forward strand.
TAAAATTAAGGATTTTTAAAGAGCAATGTTGTATAACATTTAAGATACTTAATTTTTTAAAAATAAATTTAGGATACATGGAAGGGGTTTTTGGACTCATTAACATTAATAAAATCCTTTCAAACACATATAAACTGGACAAATTAATAGAGTAGACCCATGAAAATCAAAAAAAAATTAGAGCAAGGAATAACTTCAATTGAATTACTGTTGGCCTTCATGCTAATTATGCTTGTTGCCTCCATTTTATATGCCCTCCTAGTATCTGAAAAAAAAGAAAAAATTGAAACTCCACTGAATAAACAAAACCAGGATATTTTAATAATTAAAAATGCCCTGAAATTTTACAAACTAGATAACGGTTTTTATCCTACCACCGCGCAGGGTCTTGAGGCATTAGTTGTTAAACCAACAAGAGAACCTATTCCTAAACGCTGGGTTAAATATCTAGAACGTTTACCACTAGACCCTTGGGGTAAAAATTATCAGTACTATAATCTAGGGAAATACATTGAAATTGAGGCATTAGGTCTCTCTGTAAAACCCAAAAAAGGGCAATTCTATCCTTTTTGTACTAAAAAAAAATATGAGTTAACTAACCCTCCTTAATACTATAAATGCCGAACTCGCAGAATATTTTAATATAGTCTATGATTTAATAAATCTTTTAAAAGTCAAGGCAAATCTCCAATGAGAAGGATAGCAATCATAGGACTTGGTTATGTTGGCTTAGGCTTGGCGCTGGCATTGAGTAAAGATAATAGAGTATACGGATACGATATTTCTGAAAAGAGAATAAGTGAATTGGAGAATAATTTTGATTCTAATCAATTATTTACTAGTGAAGAGCTTTCAAAATCCAATACCCGATTTGTATTGGACATTCAAGAGATCAAAACCGCTGATTTTTTTATAGTATGCGTATCCACTCCAGCCTATTACTACGAATTACCTAATCTAGAGCCCCTAATTAATGCCACAAGACAACTTGCCACAATCTTAAAAAAGAACGATATAGTTGTCTATGAGGCTACGGTTTATCCAGGAACCACAGAAGAAATCTGCCTTCCCGTGCTTGAAGAAATCAGCAAGCTGCGAGCTGGCTATGATTTTGAAATTGGATATTCGCCAGAACGAATTAGCCCTGGTAATAATGTTCATACCTTAGCAACTGTTCCTAAAATAATTTCAGCACAAAATGATGAGTGCTTGAATATTATTGAGTCTGTTTATAAGTCATGTTGCAATGAGGTATACCGCGTTTCTAATATTAAGTCGGCCGAAGCTGTCAAGATATTAGAAAACACACAAAGGGATATAAATATCGCCTTTATGAACGAATTTTCAGAAATTATGCATGCTATGAATCTCAATGTTCATGAAATCCTTGAAGCTGCTAAAACTAAATGGAGTTTTGTGCCTTTTAAACCGGGGTTTGTTGGGGGGCATTGCATTTCTGTTGACTCACTTTATTTAGCTTTTAAAGCTAAACGAATAGGCGTTCAACACGATTTAATTTTAACAGCAAGAAAAATAAATGATGGGATTACGAAATTTGTAAGGCATGAGCTTATTGACATTTTAATAAAAAATGACGTCGCTGTTAAAAACTGTCCTGTTGGTATTTTTGGTATTACTTATAAAGAAAATATTCCAGATATACGTAATAGTATTGCCTTGAAGTTCATTAAGGAGCTGAAACAAACAGGATTTAACTGCCAAATTAATGATCCCTGTGCCGATGAAAAAATTTTATCTGATCACTATGACCTTAAAATTAAGAAATTTGAAAAAATAACCAACATCTCAGTTGCCATCATTCTTGTTGGTCATGACTTTTATCGTGAAATCGGCTTAGAAAAATTTTTAGAAAAGATGGAAGGACCAAAAATCATTATGGATATTCC
>JACCSX010000158.1 GCA_013812775.1 Tatlockia sp.
GTATTCGACTTGATGAGATTGCGGAAATACTTGAAATTTCTCAGCGCACCGTAAATTATCATATTCAGAATTCTAATAAAAAATTAGGTGTATCAAATAAATACTTGGCTATTATGCGTTGGCAGGATTTGGATAAAGAGTAGCCGAACATGATTATTGGTTTAAACGCCTCCGCAGCCCGAAGGGATTGTTGCGAAGCAGAATAACTAAAATCCTCTTCTACTTGCTCTGTCTACACGACTTCGGTAGAGTTCTCTCATAGTTTTTTCCGGGTATCTTTTATGCAGCCGCGTTTCACTCATTTACGTGTCCATACTGAATTTTCAATTGTTGATGGCTTGGTTCGTATAAAGCCCTTAATGAAATCGCTCGCAGAAAAAGGCATGAATGCCGTTGCGGTAACTGATTTTTGTAATTTTTTTGCCGCAGTAAAGGTATTTACCACTGCAGTAGAGCAGGGCATTAAACCGATTTTAGGCGTAGATCTGCCTTGCCATGACCCTGCAACACCGGAACAAACAACCGCTCTTGTCCTTTTATGTCAAAATGAAACTGGTTATCGCAATTTAACCTGTCTTGTTTCAAAGGCTTATCAGGAAGGTCAATATCAAGGCCAGCCAAGAGTTCAGAATGAGTGGATAAGTCAGCATGCAGAAGGTTTGATTGCCCTATCCGGCGGACGTCTTGGGGCGATAGGCAAAGCCTTGCTGGCAGATGATGAAGCTTCTGCTTACGCCTTGGCTAAATCCTTTGTGGAAATCTTCCCCAATCGCTTTTATCTTGAAATTCAACGCACAGGCCGGATTAACGAGGCAATCTATAATGAAAAAGTGGTTCGTCTGGCAGAGGCTTTGCAGCTACCCTTAGTCGCTACCAATGATGTTCGTTTTCTTCATAAAGATGATTTTGAAGCTCATGAAGCGCGTGTTTGCATTCATGAGGGCTATAGTCTCGCTGATCCAAGACGCAATCAACATTATAGTGCATCGCAATATCTACGAAGCGCCGCTGAAATGATCGAGTTATTTAAAGATTTACCACAAGCGATTGAAAATACTGTTGAAATTACCAAGCGATGTACTTTGAAGCTTGATTTAGGTAACAATTATTTACCTAACTTTCCTATTCCAGAAGGGTCAACTGTTGAGGAATATCTTTCAAGCTTATCGAAAAAAGGACTTGAAGAACGCCTTACTGTGATTTTTCGCGATAAAAGTCAGGACGAGCTTAGGGAGCTTAGAGATCCTTATGACAAACGCCTGCAAATCGAGTTAGATGTAATTAATTCCATGGGTTTCCCCGGTTATTTCCTCATTGTGGCTGATTTCATCCAATGGGCAAAGCAAAACGGCGTACCTGTTGGGCCAGGTCGCGGCTCTGGCGCCGGTTCTCTTGTTGCTTATGCTCTGAAAATTACCGACCTTGATCCTCTTCTCTACGATTTGCTTTTTGAGCGTTTTTTAAATCCGGAACGGGTCTCAATGCCGGACTTTGATATCGACTTCTGTATGGAAGGGCGAGATCGGGTGATTGAATACGTTGCTGAAAAATATGGGCGGCAATCGGTCTCGCAAATTATAACTTTTGGAACTATGGCAGCAAAAGCAGTGGTCCGCGATGTAGGCCGTGTCTTGGGGCATCCTTATAGCTTTGTTGATAAATTAGCTAAATTAATACCCTTTGAAATCGGCATGACGCTTAACAAAGCACTTGAAGATGAGGCAGAGTTACAGCGACGTTATCAGGATGAAGAAGAAGTCAAAGAGCTTTTTGACTTAGCCTTAAAATTGGAGGGAATCACCCGCAATGCCGGTAAACATGCGGGCGGCGTTGTGATTGCCCCATCGAGGCTAACCGATTTTACAGCAATCTACTGCGAACAGGGCTCAACCCAGATAGTAAGTCAATTTGATAAAGATGATGTGGAGGCAGCAGGCTTGGTGAAATTTGACTTTCTTGGTCTTAGGACACTGACAATAATTGATTGGGCCCAAACCATTATCAATAAGCAACTCAAAAAGAAGGGTGAGGACCTTATTGATATCGCACTGATTCCTACTAACGATTCGCCAACTTTTGAACTATTAAAAGCCTGCCAGACCACCGCTGTATTTCAATTGGAATCACGTGGCATGAAGGAGCTGATTCACCGCCTCCAGCCTGACTGTTTTGAAGAAATTATTGCCCTGGTGGCTTTATTCAGACCAGGTCCTCTCCAGTCAGGGATGGTAGATGATTTTATTGACCGTAAACACGGGCGGTCAAAAGTTGAATACCCACATCCTGATTTAGAACCTATATTAAAACCAACCTACGGGGTTATTCTCTATCAAGAGCAGGTCATGCAAATTGCTCAGGTTCTGGCAAATTTCACCTTAGGAGCAGCAGATTTATTGCGCCGCGCGATGGGTAAGAAAAAGCCCGAAGAAATGGCCAAGCAGCGTGCTATTTTTACTGAAGGAGCTAAGGCACGAGGTGTTGAAGAGCAAACAGCGACCTACATTTTCGATTTGATGGAAAAATTTGCTGGTTATGGTTTTAATAAATCGCATTCCGCAGCCTATGCGTTGGTAGCTTATCAAACAGCCTGGCTAAAAGCACATTTCCCCGCCTCCTTCATGGCTGCTGTCATGTCCTCCGATATGGATAACACCGATAAAGTAGTCACCTTTATTGATGAATCGGCGCAAATGAAACTGGAGGTCTTACCACCTTCGGTAAATAGTTCCCAGTATCAATTTACTGTGCGAGATGAGGAGAGCATTTTTTATGGTCTGGGAGCAATAAAAGGAGTTGGTGAATCAGCGATTAATTGCATTGTTGATGAGCGCACTTCAAATGGTCCTTTTACCGGCTTATTTAGTTTTTGCCAGCGTTTGGATTTGCGTAAGGTAAATCGTCGCGTACTGGAAGCTTTGATTAAAAGTGGGGCAATGGACGACTGGGGAATTGAAAGGTCTATTCTTTATGTATCCTTGGAAAAAGCCTTAAAAGTAGCGGATAAGGTGCACCAAAACCAAGCCAGCGGTCAAGCTGACCTCTTTTCTTTATTAGACGATGCTAGCGAGAAGGAAGATTATCTAGATTCCAAACCCTGGCCTGAAATACAACGTTTAAATGGCGAAAAGGAAACGCTTGGTATTTTCTTAACAGGGCATCCAGCAGGCCAGTATAGCCGAGAATTTAAAGCCATTATTCAACCCATTGCCAGGTTAAACCCTGCGGCTATGAAAAAAGCCGTGGTATGTGGCTTAGTCACTGCAATAAGACGGGTTATGACGAAGCGTGGGAAGAAATTAACAATTATTGGCCTTGAGGATGCAACAGGTAAATTCGATATTGTTGTCTATTCCGAAATTTATGAAGCGCAGAAAATTGATATCCAAAATGGACAAATGCTTGTTGTTGAAGGGGAAATCGCTACAGATGATTACAGTGGTGGCGTAAAAATGACAGCGAGCCAGTTATACTCTATTGGTGAAGCAAGAACGCGCTTTGCTAAATGTCTAACTCTAAAACTTAGCAATGAAAACCACGTTATTATTCCTGCTCTCCAATCCCTTTTAAAAACCTTTCAAGGTGAATGCGTAGTGCAAATTCATTATTCAAATTCCAAAGCAAATGCTACTTTAAATTTAGCGCAACAGTGGCGAGTTTCACCGACCGATGATTTGTTAGCGACCCTTAATGATTTGCTAGGCTTGGAGAGGGTCTCTATGAGCTATTAGCTCTTGAAACTCTTTTTCCCAATAATGCCCCTTCTCCCCTGAGGTATATCCCTTCCCTCTTTTTTTGCGGACAAGCATAGGCTAACATGTTGTCTTGGACGCTGTTAAGGGATTGTTAATATGACTTTTTTTTGTCGACTGGTTGTAATTTTTGCTTTATCTATTGTTAGTCTAACCAATACAAATGCGAGATCGCAGGCTAATAATTTTTATCGGAATTTTTGGTTACCAAGCTATCAGGGTTTGCGTTTAAATTACTGCGGGCCAGACGGAAAATCCTGTGGTTTGGTTGTAGCTACGCGCTATTGCCAAATGATGGGGTATTTGCGAGCTGATCAACAGCTTATTGAGTACAACGTTGGTTTGACTAAGGTTATATCTTCTCAATCTACATGCAAGGGATGGCATTGTAATGGCTTTAAAACCATACGCTGTGTTGCAAACCTTAGCCATAAACCACCTGAATCTTATCATTACCGCTATCGCAAATTTGTCTATCCGCGTTTTGAACTCTATCGCCTTGCCTGGTGCTATGATGATAAACGCGGCTGCGGGCGGCGTGCTGCTTTTTCCTTTTGTCGACGCATGGGTTTTTTACAGACTCGAAGCTACGCTATTGAAAAATCGGTGGCAGCTACTAAAGCTATTGCAAATCAAAAATTATGTTTTGGTAGACAATGCAATGCCTTTAAATTTATTACTTGCTCTCGATAGAACGAATAAACTCTCAAAATCGTCATTTATTTGACAGGGTATTCTTAGTAACCAATACTCAAATGAGGGTTAGGTAATAAAATTGCATCCAGTAATATAGGGTAAAAAAAGTCGGATTCTTGTCCTGGAGCCTAAAGTAAACGCATGTAAAGACCCTCTGGGCAATGTTAATTAGGGATCATTATGAGCAGTAAAGAAGAGTCTATTTTTATCATTGATGACAATCCGGAACGTTCACACAAGCTTAATACAATTTTGGATTTTATTGGTGAAACTTGCTGTTTGCATAACTATGATAATTGGAAGACTCTACCTTTTAACGATCTGAGTGTACTAATGGTCGGCACCAGCGGTTCTCCAGAAGATTCTATTAGTTTTTTGGATCAATTACTGTCTCTGGCACCTAGATTGTCAATAATACTTGTGGATTCTCCTTTACCAGAAAGACTCTATTCTACAAAAAATGTTCTGGCAAATTTGCAGTTTCCTTTCTCTTACGCGCAAATGCTTGAGGCCCTTCATCAATGTCAGATTGCCAAAGAAAATGCTGCAAAAAATTTTAGTTCTCATGAACGAACACCTTTGTTTCGCTCTTTGGTTGGTAACAGTGAATCTATACGCCAGGTACGTAAATTAATAGCTCAGGTAGCAGATACGGAAGCAAGCGTGCTCATCTTTGGGGAATCGGGAACAGGTAAAGAAGTAGTTGCTCGTAATATCCATGCTCTTTCCAAGCGTGCGTCGAAACCCTTTGTTCCCATAAATTGTGGTGCGATTCCCAGAGAGTTATTGGAAAGTGAATTATTTGGTCATGAAAAAGGAGCCTTCACAGGTGCTATTACTTCAAGGCAGGGACGTTTTGAATTAGCTGACGGAGGAACCCTATTTCTTGATGAAATTGGTGACATGCCTTTAGCAATGCAGGTGAAATTGCTGCGTGTTTTGCAGGAACATTGTTTCGAGCGCGTTGGCTCCAATAAAAGTATTAATGTTAATGTCCGAATTATTGCTGCAACCCACCGTAATCTTGAAATGGCAATTAAAGAGGGTAAATTTCGCGAAGATCTTTTTTATCGTTTAAATGTATTTCCTATTGATATGCCTCCTTTACGTGAAAGGGGTGATGATTTAATTTTATTAGTTAATGAATTAATTTCAAGAATAGAGGGCGAGCACAGGCCTAGTGTACGGTTAATGCCTGGAGCATTGGAAGTTTTAACCCGTTATCGCTGGCCTGGAAATGTACGAGAGCTTGCTAATCTGGTTGAACGTTTATCAATATTATTTCCAAATGGTATTGTAGACATTGAGGAATTACCCAGGCGATTCACTGTTGATAACTCTGCCACTGCTTATGGGGTGCTTAATACTGAGCGAGAAACCTTGCTGCAGGTGATGTGTCAGGAGCAGGTCATGGCAGGCGGAGAGGGTATAAATCTTAAAGAACACCTCGTAAAAACCGAATTGGCGTTAATCAGTCAGGCCTTGGATGAATCCGGTTGGGTGGTGGCCCATGCTGCAACTTATTTAAATATGCGGCGCACAACTTTGGTTGAAAAAATGCGCAAATATGGCCTCACTCGACCTGAGCGTGCTTAATTGTCCCAGTATCAACATTAAAAGGGTTAGACGGCGGATTCTGTCAAAAATGAACCTTTAGACACTAAGCCTTTCGGGCTGTCCTTTGAGAGCCTCAGGATGCTCCGGCGCGTTCGCGCTGTTTCGAAGCCTTGCAGGTGTTCAGCGTCAATGCTTCGAGACGGCATAAATGCCTCCTCAGCACGAACGGATATTGTCTTGTATAAGGTTCAGCACCCCAATAGCGAGCTGTAAGATAATGCAAATTTCGGTAGGCAGGAATGCCTGTCATGCACGTTGATGTTTCACAATAACGCCTTAGCCCTTATTTATCGCTTTTTTTTGGTTCTACTTTTGGCTTATTTGGTTTTGGCGCTCTAACTGGTTTTTCTACCTTCTCTTTAGCTGTTGGTTTAGAAGTATGTGGTTTAGCAGCAGGTTTATGAGCAGTGCTTTTATGAGCCGTGCTTTTAGAGGCTGGGTGATCTTTACGATTCTTTCTATATTCTACAATTATTTCACCCAGACTGGTTTTAACATCTTGGAAAAATTTAGATACCATTGTACTTACTTCTTTGAAGTCTGGTAATTTTGATTTAGGCTCGCTCATAATCTGCTCCATGATTATCTTTCATTACTATTAAGTATATACAAAAATCTGTACTTACCGCAAAAAAATATCAGTTCTTGGTTTTTTCCAAATTTATGCCCAAGGATTTAATAAACTTGTAGCAGGTTTAAGTAATTTTTCGATGAAGGATTTCTTAACATGCGACGTTATTTTAAAGGCATTAAAATCAGCCAATTTTGCTGTGATATAATCATCGCTTGTTTTCAGAGTATCCACCAGTCTTAAATCATAAGCATCTTTGGCAAGCCAGTGTTCTCCCGTTGCCACCTTGTCAATATCCAATTGTTGGCGGTTTTCCAGTACATAAGAGCGAAAGGCTGAATGTATTTTTTCCAGATCTTCCTGAAATTTTTCTCGCCCTTTCTCGGTATTTTCTCCAAATAAAGTCAGTGTCCTTTTGTGTTCACCGGCAGTTAGCAACTCAAAATCAATATTGTTTTTCTTAAGCCAACGATGAAAATTAGGAAGCTGGGCAACGACTCCTATTGAGCCAATAATGGCAAAAGGGGCGGCAACAATCTTATTAGCAACACAGGCCATCAAATAGCCACCACTGGCGGCGATTTTATCGATACAGACAGTAAGCGGAATATTTCGATCTCGCAGACGTTGCAATTGTGAAGCGGCTAAACCATAGCCATTAACCATACCGCCCGGACTTTCCAGACAGACAATGACTTCATCTTTTTCTTGCACAACCGTTAGTATTGCATTAATAGTTTCACGTAGTTGATCGACCTGAGAAGCTTTAATATCACCATGAAAATCGAGAACGTATAAAAAGGGTTTGTCGGCTTTATCCTTTTTTTGGTCCTTTTTCTTAATTTTTACAGGTTTTTCTTCTCTCAACTCATGAGCCATGCGTTGCCTGGTTTTTTCATGTTGTTTATTGAGCGAAATTATTTCCAGTGTAGGTTTGGGTTTACGGCCAAGCGCTAAAATACCAGCTATCGTTAATAATAGAGCAGCAACCAGTGTTAATGCTTTTAAAAGAAATAAGCCATATTGGGCGAGAAAATCCATTGTTTACCTTCTATCTATAAAAATGACAATTATCCTCGCGACGGTCCATTGATGCAAGTCTTGCCTCCAAGACTAATTATCGATAGTCTGCGGTATTTAAACTTGCCAGATTTCCTATGCTTGAACTATCTGCCCTCTCTTTTGATTATCATGATAAACCTTTGCTGACTGGGGTGCAGTTTTCCTTGGCTGCCGGACAATTGTTGCATTTGCGCGGTGCAAATGGGGCTGGAAAAACGACTTTGCTGAAATTGCTAGCCGGTTTGTTACAACCTCTCACCGGAGAAATTCGCTACGATGGAAAAGACATTAATAAAAATTTAAGCGCTTATCAACGCAAGCTTTGTTATGTAGGGCATAAAGCCGGGATAAATCCTTTGTTAACTGTCAGGGAAAATTGTTATTTTGACCTGCATTGGGGACGCCGTGTTCTGACCTTCGATTATTTAATTGAGGGTTTTGGCTTACAAGACTTAAGCGATGAACCCTGTTTTCTGCTCTCAGCCGGACAAAGGCGGCGTGTAGGTTTATTAAGGACTGCCATGACCGATGCAAGCTTGTGGTTGTTGGATGAACCTTTAATTGCTTTAGATACCGCTGCAATTGAAACCTTAATGACCTGTCTTGAAAATCATATTGAACAGGGTGGTCAGGTCATTTTAACCTCGCATCAAAAGATACCTTTACGCCAAACCTGTATGGAGTATTCATTGTGATGAGTTTGCCGATACTATTTGGCAAACAATGCCAACGCGAGTTTCTTCTGCATCTTCGCCAGCCCCGATTAATGTTGCAGGCTTCGCTGTTTTTTTTAATGGTTACCGTTTTCTTTCCTTTAACCATGCCGCCTGAAATTCTGGTTTTACGATCGGTGGCACCGGGTCTTGTCTGGATTGCCATGTTGTTGTCAATGCTTTTAAACTCTGCAAGTCTTTTCCAGCAAGATTATGAAGAGGGCGTTATCGAGCAGTGGTTGGTATCAAGTTATCCGCTTAGCATCATCGTTGCTGCGAAATTGTTCGTTCACTGGCTAATTAATTTGTTCCCTATGCTAATTTTTTGTCCATTGCTGGCTTTATTATTTAGTCTAACCTGGCAAGAAATGGGGGTATTAATGTTGAGTTTAATTGCTGGCACACCAGCCATTCTTTTTTTGTGCGGACTTGCTGCGGCATTTAGCACTGGTATACAGCAAAAGGGTGTTTTAATGGCTTTGATTTTATTGCCCCTGACAGTCCCGATTATGGTTTTTGGCAGCGGCAGTTTGTCTGCTGCAATGCATGGTTTACCGGTTTCTGGCTATTTGGCTTTCCTCGTAGCTATCTCAATATTGGCTACTGCCTTTTTACCTTTTGCTATCGCGGCGGTGATTCGTATTAATCTAAGCGATTAGGAAATAAATTATTGTTGATTATCGGAGATTTAATTTGGCGGAGAGAGAGGGATTCGAACCCTCGATACGTTGCCGTATACACACTTTCCAGGCGTGCGCCTTCAGCCGCTCGGCCATCTCTCCTACAAGCGCGAAAGGATATACTCATAGCCTAAGGAAATCAACTCTAGCTTAGCAAAATTCTGGCCAATCCAAACAAACAATACCGTAGTGAATGCCAAATTATTTTTCTTGAAGCTGCGAAAATTTGCAATTTCTGAATTAGTGAAGCCCTGGATTCGAATCAATTTATTCGTGAAAATAAACATAAGGGCCTATAATTAGATTATCTTTTCCAAGTCAAAATGGATCAACCATGTTTCTGAAATATCCAGCTTTTCTCCTCCTTGTCAGCTTATCAAACAATGTTTTTCCCTTTCAATGCTATATAACTCTGGTTAAAGACAGTTGTTGGACGAATTATAACGTGCAGGTAAAGGTTATAAATTCTGATGATAATAAGATTATGAGTACTGTCGAAGCACCAAAAGGCAAAACCTGGGCCAGACAACCCTTCGATTGCAATCCCGGCATGAAACTCATGTATAGCGCCAGCTTCAGCCCGGTATTTTGGCAAAGTGAAGAAGGAAAAACCTATGAGGCCATTCGCTATTGGACCCTGCCTGACAAAGTTGGAGATAAAGAGAGCGCTTGGGATATCCCCGTTTGCTTTGCCTCGGCTTTTTCGGGGGTGCCTTTTCCACCAGATGCTGTTGGTGATTGTAGATGTGATTTACTTGATATCCCTCCAGTGCCGCCTAGCAAGCTAAAATCCTGAGCATTTGCGGTTCAGCCCGGAACGTCATGCTGGTATTTTTGATTGGCAGAAGCCTAATCCTTTGTGTATGATCCTTGACAGTCTTGGGACTAAACAATAAAAAGGGGCTTGCTTTGACAACTTTAAGACATCAAATTGGACAAATGCTAATCATGGGGTTCTCAGGAACTGTGATTGACGAGCAAAGCTCTGTAGCCCAGTGGTTAAGTAATGATGGTTTAGGCGGTGTTTTATTGTTTGATTACGATTTAATGAAAAAATCCCAGGGCAAAAATTTAGTTAACCAAGCGCAAATTAAAAAGCTAACCACTCAACTTAAGCATTATGCCCAAAAATCACCCTGCAACGGCGAAAATGGCCATCCTTTTATCGCTATCGACTATGAAGGTGGTGCAGTTGACCGATTAAGCCATATTGAGGGCTGCTTAAAGACCCAAAACCCCTGTGAACTAGCTCTGCTTAGTGAAGAAGCCTTGCGGGCTGAAGCAGGAAAAATGGCAAACACTGTGAAAACACTCGGTTTTAATCTTAATTTTGCCCCAGTTGTTGATCTGAATCTGAATGAAGAGCAGGGGATTATTGGAAAACTTGGCCGTAGTTTTTCCGCCGACCCAAATCAGGTAGCCCATGTTGCCAGAATCTTCGTCGAAGTGTTTGCCGAACAGGGACTAACCTGTTGTTATAAACATTTTCCTGGTCATGGCAGTGCCATTGGTGATACACATCAGGGTTTTGTTAATGTAACTGAAACCTTTCAAAGCAAGGAACTGGAACCTTATTCATTATTACTCGCTGGCAAAGAACTGCCAGCAATGATTATGACCGCCCATGTCATTAATCATAAGCTGGATGCCAGCGGATTACCGGCTACTTTGTCCCATACTGTTCTTACAGGGTTGCTTAGACAGGAATTAGGGTTTGATGGTGTAATCGTCAGTGACGATTTACAAATGCATGCAATTGCTAATCATTACTCCCTGGAAGATGCCTTGCGTTTAACAATAAATGCCGGCGCTGACATGCTCATTTTTGCAAATCAGTTTGGAGAAATAACGGCTACTGAAATCATTGAATCAATCGAAAAGCTGGTTCATGCCAATCATATTCCAAAAAGTCGCATTGAACAGGCTTATCAACGTATTAGTGATTTAAAACAAAAGCAGTTAACTGTGGCTTAAGGGATTGAGAAAGGGTGAAACGGGTAAGCCCTTTGCTAATAAGAATTATTAAGTTAATAATTTAATTAGCTAGCTAATGTTGTTCCAGTTAGCACAATCAGCCCCTCGCCCGCTAAGAGAGCAATATTTGTCCTCTCCCCAACCCTCTCCCGCGTTCAACGCAGAATTCCTAAAAGAATTTCTGTCGCGGGCGAGGGGGCTGATTGTGCTAATTGATTAAATTCGATCAATATAATTATGGAAATAATCTAAGGATTAATATTCTAAGCGCAGATACCCACTTGACTGAAATCTAAATTATGTTAAAATGTGTTCTTTATGTATAAATTATAAGCAAGGTGAGTATGCGAGACTTAAGAAGGGCTTCCAGCAATTATCAGATTACAATCCATCTTTCTCTGCTTTATTGTTGTTGCTAATCATCATCCTTCCTTCTGAGTCTTAACTGTTTAAAGGGTTTTATTATGTGCGCTCAACATACTCACCAGAAAAAAAGCTGGATTAGCACTCCAGTTATTTATGCCGCGATGATCTTGCTTGGCATACTCAGCGGTTATTCCGATATTGCTCTGTTGAAAACCTTCGGCTTATTTATTGCTGACGTTTTTATCAAGATTTTTAAATGCATTAGTCTACCTATTATCGCTTTATCTATTATTGTGACTATCTCAAATTACCGTGCTGATGGAATCATGCGGACCGTTTGGCGTCGAGCAATGACTTATACCTTAGGAACCACGCTTGTCGCTGCAGCCGTTAGCTGCTTGCTTTACTTGATTATCCATCCAGGTATGATAGCAGTGGTCAAAAATCATAGTGCCCTGATTCCGACCAATCAATTTGGCTATTTTCAACATATTGCTAATCTGATTCCGTCTTCAATTTTTCAACCATTCCTTGAGCATCAGGTGATGAGTGTTTTACTGATCGGAATTGTTATTGGTATTGCCATTCGTTATATCCCTGAACCTGAAGCCAGACAAACCATTACTCTGTTTTTCCGTGGTTGCCACAGCCTGCTTATGGTGGTGACTAATTGGATCATAGCCATAATTCCCTTAGGCTTATATGGCTTTATTACTACTACTGTGGTGCAACTGCGTGGTGGTATGGCAATTAAAGGGATTGGTGAGTATCTGCTAATAATAGTCCTTGCCAACCTGATTCAAGGCTTTGTTATTTTACCTTTGTGGTTGAAGTTCCAGGGTATAAAGCCTTTTGTTGCCTTTAAAGGCATGTTGCCTGCGTTGTCAGTTGCATTCTTCTCCAAATCGTCTGTTGGAACTTTACCTGTGACGATGGAAACAGCTGAGAAAAATCTGCATATTAAACCAGAGATTAGTCGTTTTGTGTTACCACTTTGCACTAGCCTGAACATGAATGGCTGTGCAGCCTTTATTTTTGCAACGGTTATCTATCTTATGCAAAATAATGGCGTCGAAGTTACTTTAGCGATGATGGGTTTGTGGGTGGTGATTGCAACTATTGCTGCAATTGGAAACGCTGGCGTACCCATGGGTTGTTTCTTCCTGAGTGCCAGTTTATTGGCTTCGATGAATGTACCAATCACGTTAATGGGAATCATTTTACCTTTTTACAGCTTGATTGATATGCTTGAAACAGCCTTGAATGTCTGGTCAGATTCTTGTGTGGCGAAGGTTGTTGATGAAAAGATTAAGCAATCTGAAGCGACAATGTCAGAGCCCCAAATTCAGCCTGTCTTTGATTAATAATACCCACGTTATCTCGAGCACAGCGGGGGGTTATCGGCTTTTGGCCTGAGATCTCTCGCTGTGCTCGAGATGACGTATTGTCTATAACAAAATTAGTTCGCAGATCGCATAATAAATCTGACGCAGCAGATTTAAATCGTTTAAAGAAACACATTCATTAACCTGATGAATAGTCGCATTCACCGGACCTAATTCAACAACCTCGACGCCATAAGGCGCAATAAATCGTCCATCTGAAGTGCCGCCGCTGGTTGATAGCTCTGGCACTTTGTCTGTAATTTTCTCTATGGCTTTTACTGCACTATCAAGCAAAACACCCTGTGGGGTTAAAAAGGGTTCGCCGCTTAGCAGCCAGTTAATATTGGGACTCAGCTTATATCTTGCAAAGCAATCTGCTACTGCCTTTTGCAGGCCTTCAGCTGTTTGCTCGGTTGAAAAACGGAAATTAAAATGTATTTGTAGTTCACCAGGTATGACGTTACTAGCTTGACCACTTGAGTGTATGTGAGTTACCTGGAAGGATGTAGGGGGAAAATGTTGATTACCTTTATCCCATTGTGTTGAAGTTAATTCCGCAAGAACTGGGCTTATCAGATGAATAGGATTTTCTGCGAGATGTGGATAGGCCACATGTCCTTGACGGCCTTGCAAGGTTAACCTGCCGGTTAGTGATCCGCGTCGTCCAATTTTCAAGACATCGCCTAACTCTTTGCTGCTCGATGGTTCGCCAACAATGCAATAATCAGGATGAATACCTTGT
Organism: Tatlockia sp.; assembly: GCA_013812775.1. Lineage (GTDB taxonomy): Bacteria > Pseudomonadota > Gammaproteobacteria > Legionellales > Legionellaceae > Tatlockia. Next base: position 13,556 of record JACCSX010000158.1, read on the forward strand.
TTACTCAGCTCAGCCATAACATAAGGTGTTCCATGGGCAAAATCATCGCCTTCTTCACCGCTGGTGATCAAAAACCCCAGGCTCCCGCTAAATTTGGGGTGATTTTGCACAAAATCAGCCGCCATCAGCATCATGACAGCAAGAGAACCCTTCATATCTGCAGTGCCGCGCCCATAGAGCATGCCTTCTTTTTCTTGCAAGGCAAAAGGAGGACTGTTCCATTTAAGTTCATCACCAACTGGGACAACATCCGTGTGGCCTGCAAAAACCAGTAAGGGTGCTGTGTCTCCCAGACATGCAAAAAAATTGGCAACAGGAGGACTATCAAAACGTACACAGCGAAAACCTTGTTTGCTGAGAAAATCAATCATAAAGTTCTGACAGCCGCAATCTTGTGGGCTAATTGATTCAAAACTAATAAGTTTTTCAAGTAAGCTCTTGATATCATTCATTTAAATTGCTCGTAATAACTCGTTGATGCTGACTTTTGCACGGGTTTTTTCATCAACTTGTTTAACAATCACGGCACAATAAAGACTATGACTACCATCTTCACTTGGCATGGAGCCTGCAACCACGACTGAACCTGCTGGAATTCGGCCATAACTGACTGTGCCAGTCAGGCGATTATAAATTTTAGTACTCTGGCCAAGATAAACTCCCATGGACAAGACTGAATCACGCTCAACAATAACGCCTTCAACCACTTCAGAACGGGCGCCTATAAAGCAATTATCTTCAATAATTGTTGGATTAGCCTGTAAAGGTTCAAGCACGCCACCAATTCCTGCGCCACCGGAAAGATGCACATTTTTACCAATTTGTGCACAGGAACCAACAGTTGCCCAGGTATCAACCATTACGCCTTCATCAATATAAGCTCCAATATTGACATAGGAAGGCATTATCACAGTATTTTTACCGATATAGGCACCACGACGAACCATCGCATGCGGAACCACACGTACACCAGTTTTAGCGAATTCAGCAGCGCTATAGTCTGAAAATTTAAGAGGAACCTTGTCATAAAACTGACAGAAATTAGCATCGATAACTTGATTGGGGT
>JACCSX010000226.1 GCA_013812775.1 Tatlockia sp.
CTGTTCTTTATTTTGCCAGGTTGATTCTACCCCCCCCCCCTCAGAGGATAAAAATTGCTCAGAGATAACTGGCGTAAATACCGAAACAGCCTCTGTCACGTTGGTGTTATCCAGAGGTTGCGTTTATAGATATGGTATTTTGATCATAAATTTTGAATGATAAAACACAAGATACAGGAGGGCTATGCAACAAAAGCCAAAAAGAAAAAGCTGCACTAAAAGGTGATTCTTAAATCCCCCGGACTATCAATCGACAGCAGTTTTTCTATTTCAGAGGTCTCTTCGACAACAGTTTGCCTAGGATTGTATTCCGCATAGGTATCAATAATTTTTTCTACTGCTAACTCAGAATCAGTTTCCATTTTGAAAAAAGAAGTGGCTATGCCTTGACTTGTCTTTAAGGTCATATATTGATCAGATTGTTTAAATTCATTTATATATTTACTCATTTCTTTCGATATTTGATTTAGACCCATCTGGCCTTTTAGGTCGGTGATATCTTCAAGCTTTTGTCGAAAATTCATAAGAATTGCAGTTTTAAGCTCATCTCCTCTCAATCCTTCATAGCCCCTAACTTCGTTAAGTGAATAATAATGCCATCTACTTGAACTTGAACTCAGGCAGGCTCCAATATAATGAAGAGAGTTTTTTAATGACAGTTCGATTTGTTTAATTAATTCATTATGCTCATCAGGTGAGTGTTCTTTTATTATTTCAAGAAGGCATTTAGCCACCTTATAAGATGAATAAATAAAGCCATTTACTATGTAGTCTCTTTCTACTTTATTTTTCATGGAGTGTAAAAACTCGTTCCTATCGACAATTTGTAAATATTTCTTCTCCAATATGGGGAAAGTGATTAATTGGAAAACAGATTCAGCCTGGCTAAGAATCTCACCTCTGTTTTCCTTTATAATCAATTTATTGTTATGCTCATTAATTACATTATTCCATTTTAACCTGAACTTCTCTAAAGTAAGGTCGTTGTAAGATAATTTTAAAAAATCAAAAAAACCGTCATAGTTATAATGAGACATTATTGGAACTCCAAATTATGTTTAACACTATATTAACCAAAAATAATTAAGCCAGTATTAAGGCTCCTGCGGGAGAAATGTGCCATCTTTGCACAGGACAAAAAATATATAAAAATCAATGATTTGTATTTCATTCTTTTCATATTATTAAAAATTTTCCTGTGCAAAGATTGTCCCATATATAGCAATGTCATTGTTAACAAGAAAGGAATTTAAATAAGCAATTTTGTTTTCTTCATATTACCGTAGGTTTACTATACAATGCCTTAAATTTGTCCATTGGTCTTAATTTTGTGAAGAGTTTTAATAAATTTTTTAGTTTTTTTTTCATTAATTCGAAAATAAATTCCTTGCTGTATTGGATTTCATTAAATGGTCACACTGATCTAGCAGGCGTCAATGAAGCTAAAAATGCTAAAACCATCTATAAAAAACAGATTAGACGCTACCTTGGTATGGGGTTTATCCTCTCATTTATACCTGGAACTGATGCCTTTCTAGCTCGAGAGACCTTATTAACAAACATAGAACATTTAGAATCTAAAAAGTTGTTTTGGATGGAAGAGTTGCCATGGTCAGATGAAAGTGAGAACGATCTAATACCTTGGTTTATGAAAAGTCCTTTACATATTATTATTCGTACTTTTTTGGCAATTACTCATCATAATTATGAAGATAGTTTCGAATCTATTTTTTTTGGACAAAATATTGGATCATCAAATCGTTTGAATCCATTTCTTTACCCCGCACAATTAGTCGTATTAATCTTGAAAGCCATTAGAAATAACCATTTATTTTATCGTATCAATAGCTATTTTGGACAATTTATTTTAATACTACAAATTCCTGCTTATGCAGTTATATTTATTGCTTTGGGTGTTGCTTTTTCTATTGCTTTTTCTATTTTAATACCTGGTATAGTCCTTTATTTTGTAACAGAACTTTTACTAAATAGTTTAAATACTTTACTAATTGAACCCTTTAAATTTGTTTATGAGGTGCTTAATCAGCTTGTAACCAATTGGTATTTGGATTTCGCTTATATGCCTACGGACGATTATAATAAAGTAAGTAAGATACTAGCTGCCACCGATAAGAAACTGATTGATGATGCTATCAAAAATAACTCTTTAAACATTTATCTGACAGAAGAACTTACCTTAATCGAAAGTACGGAAAAAATAATTGATTCGATGGAAAAGCTTCGAAACTCTTTCTTCTATAAAATAAATCAAGATAAGGATTTATTTATAAAAAGCGACCCTGAAATTCTAAGTGCTTTTAATGAACTAGAAAATTTACGAACGTTTTCCTATTTCACACACAAAGAAATGCCAAATCTTTTTGATAAAGCATTAACGCAAAAAATTATAGATACCTGTCAAAATTTGGATTCGCATACGTTTGAACCAGAGGAAATAACCTACCCTTATGGCTTATTTCTATGATGTGTTCTTCAGCTTTATGTTTTTAATTAAAATCTTATTTTTCTTTTTCAGAATGCCTTTAAGTATCACCTAATGATAAAAAATAATATAATAAAAAGATTTAAATTTGGTTAGTTCAAAATATGCTAAATATAACAGTAACCTATTTTTTAACTCCTGAAGGAAAACAATTTTTTCATGATTGGTATTCTAAAGTCTCAAATTTAAGCCAAGAACAAAAAGGCTTTATTAGTATTGATAAAGAATTAGATAGCTCAGGTAATCCTGTTATATATTTGAAATTCGAAGATCAAGATAAGCTGAATATTTGGGCGAGCTCAGATCAACATGAGTTTCTTGTATCTGAGATAGAAAAATTTTTTATAAAACCTTCGGAAGCAACTTTTTTGTAACAACAACTCGAATGAATAAATATATATTCTACAATTTTTTGAGAATTTTTATGAAAGTTTTTGCGTTTTTAATGGCATAACCATCGCGGTCATTATTAAAATAAGCCCAAATTCGTTTAGCACCACTTTGTGAAATTTGCCTTGCCCAAGCGATAAGTTCATCATCGCTGTAATCATACAAGTACCATTTCTTTTTACCGTGAAAGCGGATATACACCTCATCCGTGGTAGAAATTAACTCATCAGGCAAACGCGGGCCGCTACACGAACAGAAAATGATACCAGCTTGACGAAAAGCTCTATAAACAGCTTCATTCCACCAGCTGCTATGCCGGAATTCGACAACATTGCGCAGTCTTGGATCTAACTGATTGACAATATTGCGCAATCGAGCTGGAGTGTAGTGAAAGCTGGGTGGAAATTGATAAAGAAAGCACCCCATGCGTGGTTGCAGCAAATCAGCGATATAGCCAAAGTCCCTAACCAATGTTTTCGTGCCAGTAAATCGTTTTATATGAGTGATCAGTTCACAAACTTTTACCGTATAAATAAATTTTTTGCGACCTGCCTGACGATTCCATAGAGCCACATTAGCAATAGTTGGCCAAGAATAAAAAGGTGCATTCAATTCCACTGTTTTAAAATTGTCGCTGTAATGGCTGAACCAGTTGGTTGTGGGCATGTCTTGAGGGTAAAATTGCCCTCGCCAGTGCCAGTAAAACCAACCCGAGCATCCGACATTTATTGCTGGCAAGTCTGGGGTAAGACAAGTCAAATCAGCTGACGCCATGCGCGCGACATGCATTTTCTGCGCTCGACTAACATTAGCTTCACGCTGTTTCTGTCTACGAATTTCACGTTTGGCACGGCGTTCAGCTCGTTCCACATCCTTTTCTTTTGTCATTTTAACTATTCCTGATCTGACGCATTATGAATTTTTAATATTTTCTGAGGGACTGTCAATCATGCCCCCAGAATCGGTTGTTAATTATAGTTAAACGTTCTCCTAATAATTTAGGGAGGCTCTCACTTTTTGCAAGACTTTCCCCTTAAGACTACCTTAATCTATTAATGATAGAATTTAGCCCAATATGTTCTAAGAGCTTGTTATGCACGAAAAAGTTGACACAAGAGAAATCGCCGTTAACAGGCCGATAAATTTAGATCTCCCTCAAAAAGAATATACCTATATGGAAAATTTTGTCCATTTTTGGGTCAATATTCCTATCTGTTGCGGAATTGGGCATGAGCTTTCCTATAAAGTCGCAAAAGGCAACTATGTCTGCGAGGATTTATCTATCGCTTACCGTGCAGAACGAAGAAATCCGGGGGAGGTTTTTGAGCAAGGTTTTTCCGCATATTCCTTTTACAGATCCCTCAATAAATTTGTTCCCTCTATCGATGATTTAATTAACGGTGAAATATCAGGAAAAGAATTCTTTTTTAACATCCTCCCCTGGATAACTATATTCCTTCCTATAACCATTTTATATTTCGCAATAAGAATACTATTCAATATAATATTTTACCCCTTGAGTTTTTTTGGGCAGAGCTTGTACGAGGCCCCCTTTATTAGCAATTGGAGCGCTTTAGCTTTATCAAAAGAAGAAAGAAATGCCTGGTGTTTTTTATCCTCCACATCCGTTTTTTGGCGATATGTTGTTGTTTTGGATGGCTATATTGATTTTTCTGAGTTTTCAAAAAACATTATCGCTGACAAAAAAGATCAGGATCCAAGGGATAGTGAAGACAGCTCCGTCTACGATGCAGGTGAAATCTTTCCAAAATCCCTTAATAATCAAACTAATTCTCCAGAATGCATTGTCGGTGCTTATAAAATAGTTAACGGTAAAAAGACTGAATTCTGTTATAACCCCAATTTTTTTGGCTTGTCTAAGCTATCAAAAAATCTTGATCATTCTCAAAATATAGCTGATCCACTCTTATATTCATTAGGTAATTAACCATTAAGTTCGGCCAATCCTGAGATCCTTTTACCCTAAAAGGGGCTGGGGCTAAGTGCTTTTTATAGTTTTAAACTTTACTGATTTACAAAATATATTTTTCAATTCCATTTCCCCCAAGGCAGAAATAGATTCCATCTGCCCCCCTTCAGGCAGGGATTTAGGTTCTTTGCCTATACTTTATTAAAGATATTGAAAAGGTCAGGGACTATGTTTGGCCGCTATCCTATAATCACGCAAGAAAACATCATTACAAATTATAATATATTTGTTGATGGCTTACAGGAAAAGGAGGTTGATGCAAAGCTTAATAAAATGAGCTCCACAGGCGTATGTAATGGATTGACCTATTGTTACAAAATTTATGGACATGAGGGTCGGAGGGAAGAGTATATTCATATCCTTAGATTTATCAATGAATTAAAATCAAAATATGAAATTCATTCTTTAATTGAAAAATACAAAGAAGCAAAAGCACAAAATAAAACCTTAATGATTCAACTCAAGGACTATAGAATTAGCTTTGATAAAATTATCTCAATGCTGGAAGGAATTTATTACAGCCAAAAAGACCAAACTTTCCTGCAAATTGGGGTAATTTGGGATAAAAATTACAGTTTTATCTGCGAAAAAGGAGAACTAGCCTCTTATTTTGAAAAATTAGCTATGAAAGAGGGGGAATCAGCGTTCATGAGTTTAGGAGATCATATTTTTTATGTAGAAAAAACAAAAGAAGGATTTTACTTGTTTGAGCCAAATAATATTTCAGATTCCGCAGTAAATCCAAGTATTTTAAAAAATGTGAAGCAGTTATCCAATGAAATTATCCTAAATATTAATCCCTTGATTAGAGAAAATAATTTAGTGGCTTTTAAAATGCAATTTATTTCCTATGCAAAAAAATCTAATAAACGTCTAGAAAAGGCAATTTTTCGTTTCGAAGCGGTTGAAGAAGGCATTGATTCTGATAACCTCACAAATTATCCACAAATTGAACGCATTATTCAGTGTTTTTACAAAAAAAAAATATCCAGACTTGATTGCGCCCTTGTTATACAAGAAAGAATTGAAGAAATACAAAAAGCAAGATCAATGTCTCTTAAACTTCAGCAATTTAAAAGTGATATTGATAGTTATATTGAAAGCCAGAATTTCTTTATTTTGAACCAACTTGATTTCAACCCCAATCATATAAACGAAAGCGCCTATGAGTCTTGTTATTCCTTGCCTTATTTTGCGGTAAAAAATAATCAAATTTACTTGCTAAAGCAGCTGATTAACAGTGGGGTAAATGTAAACATTAATACCAAAAGAAAACCACTTCTATATTTCGCTGTATTAGATAACCACATTGAGATAGTGGAATTGCTCTTAGCAAATAAGGATATTCAACTAAATGCTGAGGTTGACTTTAAGATTAGTGAGAAAGCCACTACAATTTCAATACTTGGTCTTGCAGTGATTACGAAATTTTATCCTATTGTAAAGTTGCTTATAAACCACCCCAAAATGCAAATTAATTTACCGAATGTTTTCGGCGAAGCTGCAATTTTTAGAGTAAGGGATATCAGGATTGCTAGCTTACTTATAGAGCATCCAAACTTTGATTTCAATGTCAAAGATAATACGGGGATGCCTTTAGTGCATCATTTTAGAGCCAAGGATAAGCAAATACTGGAGATAATATTAAAAAAACAACAGGCTCTTGTTAACGAAAAATATCTTGACGGTACACCTCTTTATTTTGCTGTATATGATGAAGACCCATATGGTCTAAAGCTGTTACTATCTCACCCAGAAATTGATGTCAATCTTGCAACACAAGGAGGAGTGACCCCTCTTCATATGGCAGCGAAATACGGTAACGTAGAGCTTGTGGATCTGCTTCTAAAGCACCCTGCCATTGAAATTAACTTAATTGATAATGAGGGGAAAATGCCACTTCATACGGCCGTAATCAATAATTTCCCCGATGTTGTAAGTCTATTTTTAAAGCAAAGAGACTTAAACATAAATAGGCAGTATCTGGATATGACCTCCCTTTATATTTCAGTACTCAAAAAATTAAATTCAGTAACTGAATTACTACTTAATCACCCGAATATTGATGTTAATCTACCAGATGAGGAGGGAAACACGCCATTGCATATAGCAGCAATTGAAAAAAATATCGATATAGTACCCTTGTTGCTTAAAAAACACACTATAGATGTTAATTTACCTGATAATGATGGTGATACGCCCCTTCATGCGGCTATTCATGCCAGTACTATCGGGATAATTACTCAGCTCATTAATCACCCTGAAATAGATATTAATGCATTAAATAATAATGGAAGATCACCCCTATTTTTAGCAGCATCTCTTAACCGTCCAGATATAGTCAAACTTCTCGTAAATCATCCAAAAATTAAAGTCGATATTTTGTCAAAAAAAGGACATACGCCGCTTTTTATAGCTGCTCTAGATGGTTTTGAAGAGGTCGTTACCGAGCTTTTAAAAAGCCCTGATATTGATATTAATATTAAAAATGACGGTTTAACTTCGCTTTCTATTGCTAAAAAACAAGGGCATTATAAAATTGTGGAATTACTTCAAGACTTTAAAAAGCCCGATGAAAGCTTCACTTTTAAAATTTAGAGGCTTGAGTAGGGATTGTGTAAGTCTGTGGCCCCAGCTCCCGGCCCGGTAACAGTTAATCTGAGGTAATTCGCAGACCTTAGAATTTTACAGCCTGTTAATTTTTACTTAAGCATTATCAATTATAATACTAATTCTTTACTTTTTTAGATTTAGCTGTCCTATGACGATAGAATCCATAACAAAATTATTTGCACTAATTGAAAATGATGCACATCTCACCGGAACATTTAATTTGGAAGGAAGTGACTTTTCTTTTGCAACTCATGCGTTTCAACAGTATTTGTTAGACTGCACAAATAATGGTAGAGAATTTCCACCGATTTATTCAGAAATATCGCGTGATCTTGACTATTTAGTCTCAATTAATGATCAACTTAATCAAATAAAAGGGATAAATACCCCAGCTTTAATTAAAAGCCTCGCATCAAAAATAGCTGAGAACATTTTGGATTTGGAGTTGGAAGACAAACGACTGCTTCCCGGCGGTTGGACTAAGAACTCCGGCGGCGGCCACGGCATGATTTATCAACTAACCCGCAAGGCTGATGGCTACCACTTCACTGTTATTAATGCAGGCGCTGGGCTTCATTATCATCAGAAAAAATCAGCTTTGCATAAAGAACTTTATAACCCGACAAAAACCTGGCATTTTCCTGTCCCTACAACAGAGACGGAGAAAGCTGAAGTTGCTTTTTTTATCGAGCGTCTTCTTTCAGTAAATACTATCCCAGATTCTGGTTATCAAAGAAAACCGATTAATGCGAAAAGTCTCTATGAAGAGATTTTGCCTAGTATCAGTCATATCGGTGGTAAAGAGATTGAAACTGCTCCTCTGCCTGCCTATGCTTACACCTCGGGCCAGCTCTCAGGTAGCTGTGCTGAACGTTGTATTCATCAAACGCTCAAAATTAACTCACCCTCTGAACAAGATTATGTTAAATTTATTTTCGATTATAAACACTATGAGCTGATGAATTATAGTAAAGACTGCCTCGATAGTTTAGAGCCTTTTACAGCGGCAATTAAACATCAGATTGAGTTAGCCATTGAAAATAATCTTAAAATATTAAACTGCTTTGAACTCTTCTCTGATCTTGAAATAATTAGATATTCCGAGGAATTAAAAGATCTGCAAGACAAGATTTCTAACGCGCCGATTATGACAAGGTATCAAACAACCGTGGTTGAACCCGTCCCTCAACTAGTCATAGCTGGCAATAAGCCTGTAGAGTCCACTCCACAGTTGTCTGATTCAAAGACTAACAAAAACTTTCCACTTCCAATTTATCCTGGGTCTACTAACTTTCTTTTAGATTTAAATAAAGCAGTACAACATATTATTCGTTTAGATGATTATGCATCCATCTATTATTATATTGAACAGCTTATATTATCCTTGCCCACGGATACTTCCAATGTGCTTTATAGCGAACTAACAACTACAGCTGATCAAGAGCTGTTTAAGAATAATATTGACGAGATTCAGAATATCCTGATTTATTTACAAAATAACTGGCTTAAAGAAGAACAACTACCTGCATTAAATGTAATGACCTTAAAAATAATAAAACTACAAATGAATATTCAGGCTGGTATTGCTGTGCAGAACAAGCTTCCTAAATTTAAAAGCTTTGTAAAAATAACGATTGAAACTCTGATAGGTAATACCAAAACAAATCCCTTTTGGGCTACTTATGAGCCGAATCTTGATAAAACACTTATTGAATTTCAGCAATACAACAAGCGTCCAAAATTCCATGAGCAATTTTATTCCTATTTTAAAACTCTTCTAGCTACAGAATCTGAGCTTAATAATAAATTGATAGCTCTGTTTGATAAGGAATTTGGACATACCTCGGGAATTCTTTATGAGTTAATCAAAAAAAATGGATTACAGTCGCTTTATATGATATCGCGCCATATGAAATTGCCAAACACTCTTGGCACTGAATTTAATCCAATCATTAAGAAGGTGCAGGATCATCTAAACTATGAATCTAAATTGAGGAAAGCACTTAATCCCTTCTTCAAAGATCAGCTCTCGTCTAACAGCCGGTTAGACTTTATTCTGCATGAGGATAAACGTTCCCTTCTTTTATATACCCCCTTATACCCATCTTTTATAACCTGGCAAATACTATCAGAAAAAACTGCAAAGCCCAGTTTTACAATCGAAGATTCGCCAGCGCTTAAGGCCTTGACTGCTGACACTTCCACACTGAGTGCTTATAAAGAACCTATCCATCAGAAAACTGCCAATGGGATTCAACTGCAGCCACTGGATGGAGAGGAGATAAAAGGAAACAGGCCTGTCACTCAAGCAGATTTAGTTGCTCGTGATTACTTTCATCTAAGAAATACCCCCTCACTGCAGATTGCTTTGACTCTTGATTATTTTACGCGTCATATTGCAAAACTCTCTGAGCGGTCCAATCAAATGTATGTTGAAGCAAATCTCCTACAACCTGGGCTTTTAAAAAAATCGCTATTGGACCAGGCTTTTTTCCCCCAATTTAATCTTTTTTTAAAAAAAGGGACCCGATTTTTCAATAAAGATGGCCAGTATTCGACTGAATCACTTTATTTTCTTCGCCTGGATTTTTTAGTCAGCCATTATCTCTATTTAACTCATAAACCATCAGGCCTTCTCCGATTACAGGCTATTCAGGAAGAGCTCTTTAAACAACTGTCAGAACCCAATGATCCTGAGGTAATCTATGTTCAGCAACAATATCTGTTTCTGACGTTGATGACACAAGTAACCTTTGAAGAGAAGCTATGCGAGTTTCCCTTTGAAGCTGCTCTGGATGCCTATTTTTATATACAAAGCCATACCAATCCAAATTTGCATAATGATACAGCTCATCGTGTTGAAGTTGATAAAGCAATTGCCAAGTTTAAAATTCTGGCAACACAACTAGCTAAGACCGTTCCTCAAAAAATTGAACAGGCATTAAAGAATACGTTGGCGAAACAATCCTCAACTAGAGCCTTAAAAATAGTGGGCAGCTACTTTCCCAATTACCAGCTTTTAAACAATGAAGATCAATTGATTGAAGCCAATGTGCTTCTCGGTAAACTTTTTGAAAAGGAGATGGCTCGCACAAGTCTGCCATTAACCATTAAAAATCATCCGCTTATTAACCGTCTGGGTTTACAAGACCAGCATGAATGTCTCATGTCAGCCAATGAAACTTATATGGTTTTGCCCCATACAACTAATGAAATACAACTTTTCCAAAGGGGTAATAACCTTACCGTCCAAAAAAAATGGCAGATAAATGGCTCAATTATAAATTATGAACTTCATGCTCTTAGTTCTAATCATCTGGCGAAACATGCCTCAAGATTTACCCCTGTTGTTCGTTCAAGTTTACCTATGATTCTGACCGACAATTCTATGGATTATTGGCAAGACACTAACTCCACTAGCAAGGGCTTGTTAGTTAAAAATAACATCCCTCTTTATTATTACTCTGAGGGTGAGATTTACGAACTTGATGAAGAAGGAAATACAGCGCTTCATCGTCTGGGAAAAATTGATGCCGTTTTAAATGCAAAACTCAATGCCTTCGAATCCAATGAATTCATTCTTGCCCATTGTCATCCCTCTAAAAATCATATCTTTAAACTACCGCGTTATAACCTTAGCTTTACCATTGAAGAAGATAATGAGGCTCTTATTCTGCAGGAAACCGGTGAACGAGTTATCGAACGCCCAACCTTCATCCATTCCTCCCTTGCTGGCCTTACCTTAAAGCAAGATGAGCACCTACGTTTTATAATGCCCGCCACTCGATTCTATCCTACAAAAATGGGTATTAAGCAGGGTGATTTTTATCCAGTGGTGCATGATACGACAGGAAAAATTGCAACTGCTATCCTTGAAAAAGTCTGGAAAAAAAAGCCGCCCCTGCGGAAACCGCTTTGGGACTATCAAAACAGCGAGAAGCACCTTAGTTTCCGCATACATGACGGTGAATTAATTGCTGATTCGGTTGCTGATGCACTGTATTTGGCCTATACCTATCTTTCAACTCATCAGCCTGAAAAAGCCTGGAAAATACTGGAAGACTGCAATGCTCGACTGGGTGGGTTAACTGGCAATCCAGCTGAATTACAATATCTAACATGGATTTGCTCAAAGTTACCTAAGGCTGTAGATTATGCCAAGAAAGCCTTCATAGAAACTCCTCCCTATCTTGCATGTCGTCTTAAAGCCATTAGTCTTTTAAGCGATTATCTATTGCAAGACCGAAAATTTGAGCTTAGACCTCCTAAAGACAGTAACACTGCCAATTCCGAGTTTGCATTAATCCAGTATGAAGAACTTAAGGAATTTCTAAAAAATCTTCCTGATACCATCTATTACAGTTTTAGCAAATTGCAAAGAATGCGCCGCCATCTTGAGTATTCCTTTACGCTATCCACTCTTGAGCGTAAACGCCTGTTGGATTATTACCAGCAGTCTCAGCCGAAGTCTGAATCACCTCGTGGAGCTTTAGGTTATGAATGGATGTGCTTAAGTCTGTCGGCAATCCAGGAAGAACGTGATGCACTTCAAGCACGGTTAGATACAGGGAACCCAACTGAGGCAGATAAAAACCGCTTTGTCTTTATAAATGAACGTCTTTCTCAAATTAAACCGGTTGTTGCCCAATCTACTATTCTTGAAAAAAAGGCTATTGACTTAAGCCTGTCTGAAAACGCCACGGTTAATCAAGCTAAATTCTCAACAAAAACCACCGAAAACTTTGAGAAATGGAATAGCACTCTAACGAGAACCAAGCTAGCAAGCCCTGAATTGAATGAAGCCCTTAACTTACTCTCTTCGTCCATGAAAGAACATGATTTCATCACTCATTTTCCGACCTTTCTTCAAATAGCCTTATCTGAAAATGAAGGAGATGATAAGCGTTTATCAGCTTTTTGCACCAACATTTTAATCGCTGCTCGTCATGTCACTTTAGATAAACAAGATTCTAATATTCCACTTTTGTCCAATGTTCTATATCGAGTTTTAAATAACAAATACAGATTAAAAAACAGTTTTGAATTCGCAGATAACGCAACCCTAACACTATCAGAAATACTCAAAAAAACACGTTTTTATGAAGTCCCATCGCTTGAAGTTTACCAAGCCAAAGATATTTATGAGGATATTTTAGCAACCCCGGAAGAATTTTTGGCAGAAGTTCGGCCAAAACCAGTTCCTTTAGTCACGAAAAACCTGAAAAACACTTCTTTATTAGAACAAAACGATATCAAGACTTACCTGGATAAGCAAAGGCGTCTGCCTTTGGATGTTTTGATTTCAAGCTATCGAGAACTGAGTAAAAGCGGTGCTGAAAAAATTGCCAACGCAGACACAGAAGAATTAGCAGGTAAAGAGCTATTAGCTCTTGAACAAGCGCAAAAATTCCTTGGAAAAAGTCTACTTGAAACACCAGAATTAATTGAGTTAATCAACGACCTAGTTAACAGTGTAGATAAACTGCTAGCAGACAGGGTAAACAATTCCTGGGATGCAGCATTAAAACTGGCTAATCAGGGACCTGACGATATTAAGAAAAAGCAAAACTGGGATCTTGGAAGACAATCCAAGGCCCGGGCGCCAATCATTGCTAGCGATTTACTCTCCATGTTCTGCCGCGCTGATCTTACTTACAATATTGAAAAGACGGGACTCAGTGCTGAAAATGCTCAAGTTTTGCATGATTTAATCCATAGAGCTCTTTTCCATGAAATCCAAAGTCAGCTGATTAAAAATATTGGAACTGACTTCAATAAAGCAACAACGACAGATGATGATGACCTGGCTACGCAGGTTTTGGATTTTCTGGCAAAAGAAAGCATACCTGGATTAGATGAGCCAGCTACTGTGATCCTGCAGAAAGCCGAAGAAATTTTACTTCGACCTCGTCAGGTAGCAGCCCTTAATGCCCTGCTTAAACCAAAAGCAAATGGCAGAGGCGTTGAGGAAAAAATCGAAAAAATCATGCCTGGCGGTGGTAAAACTAAAGTCATTCTCCCCATTTATGCAGAAAAATTAGCTCAGGGGGATAACCTTGTAATAGTGGAAGTTCCTCCCGCTTCATTATCTACCAATCATGTCGATTTGAATCGAGGCTCCCAACGACTCTTTGGAAAACGCGCTTATCGTTTTGAGTTCGATCGCGACAGCAATTGCAGTCCTTTACGGCTAGAGCAAATATACAAGCAATTTATCGAAATAATGACAACGCGATCCTACTTGGTCACGACCGGTGATTCCATAAAAGCCTTGGAACTTAAATACATTGAACTCTTACTTTTAAATGAAAAGGATCAAGATAAAACTTGGGAGCAACAAATCTATTGGCTCGATAAAATCACGAATATTTTTCGGAATTATACTGATGCCATTATTGATGAAGTTCATCTGGGTTTATGGTTCAGGAAAAAATTAATTTACACAGCCGGTAACTCAAAACCTGTTTCTCCAGCTCTCATTCATTACGCTCTGGGTCTTTATAGTTTTATTGATACCGATTTTATCAAAAATGCACCCCATTTTTCTAAGGATTATGATTGGACTAGCTTTAAACAAAGGCTCGCCAAAAGAATTATCAGCGATCCTACCAGTCCATTGAATAGCTTTTTCAATCAAGCCGTACTACGTTTTGGTTCTGAAATAGAAGCTGAACTCAACGATTATATTTTAGGAACCAGCAAAACGATGCCTGAGGCAATTCTTCATGCTAATCCTGAAGATAAAGCTGCTCTTGCTTTCTATAAACAGGAAGTAAGCTCAGTGATACAAGATACACTTTGCCGCAAGCTTAATGTCAACTATGGCGCCTCGGAAAGAGTGAACATAAGTCCTGCGGAAGCTACTCTTGCAATTCCTTTTATAGGCAACACGATTCCTAACGAGCAAAGCCGTTTTGGTAATGAGTTCGTTTCTATTAATAACACCATCCAAATGATGCTCATAAAGGGCATCTCTAAGGCGCTTTTTGTCGACCAGATTGCCGCCTGGCAAGTACTCGCTCGTTTGGAGTTATCTCAGAATTCGAATCTTAAAAACCTGGATGAAACACCTACGGCACGAGGCTTTGCTCTCCTTGAGGGTAATACCTACACCTTATCGCAGGTTGATCTAAAGAATGCCGTTCAAATGCACTTTCTGCATATGAAATATAAAGATAATCGCTCACTGCAGGTTTTGCTTCTGAAAGACCGATTATTAAAGCAAATTCAAAACGATAGCGGCTTTATTCAAAGTGATTCCTTTAATCATGTCGATATCTATCGCAGCACCCAAGGCGTCTCTGGGACTCCAGATGAAGAAGGCCTCTATCATCAACGCCTTACCTTTGATAAAAAAACCTCTCTTGGTACTGATGCTTATGTGATTGAATTATTACGCCATAAAAAAACAGAGCTTTCCTTTCTTGATTATGAAAATCCAAAACCGTTTATTAAGAAAGCCTTTACCAATTCTAAAAAAGGCCCCCAAATCCGTGCCATCATCGATATCAATGCAACCTTTACCGGGGTGACAAATTTGGAAGTTGCCAGGGCAATAGCCAATTTTTCCAAAGATAATACCCAATTCTTTTCTAATCCGCTCAAACATGTGCTCTATTTCAATGCGGATCAGGTCCTATGTGCTCTCGATATTAATAAACCAGACCAGAGCATTGTATTAGGGACTTCTGAGGAAAAAGAAATCGCTCGTCTGCTTCGTTCAACCCCCGCAGAACGATTTACCTATTATGATCAGGTACATACTCTGGGAACTGACATTAAACATTTCAAAGAGGTACATGCACTAGTCCTTGCTGATGAAAAGGAGTTGATAAAACGCTTTATACAAGGTGTATTAAGAATACGATCGATTGGTCATAAAGCATCGATTGAAATAATCCTACCCACGCGTGTTCAAGGTCTGACCTTTGACGAATTTGTTGATCGTCTAAGGGACAATGAGCAAAAAGATATCCCTCTGGATAACCTTTTTTCAGCAAAATCACAGATGAACAATCTATTGCGACGCGCCTGCCTTACTATGGTTCAAAACTTACCCTCTGAACATGCCAAAGAGAAGGCCAAGCTAGCGCAGACTTTTGAGCTACTTTTGAAAGAAGTTCCGGAGCAGGATCTTTTTACACTCCACGGTGCAATTACCAAAAATCAGAAAGTAACGGCTATTTTTAATACTTTTAAAATGCAATTGTTGAATCTTTGGCAAGAATGTCATAAAAAAGCATCGATTGATCTTTCAGAGCAAACGCTTATAGATCTGGGTTTTAAACTGCAAAAAATAATAGACACAGCCATACCTTTTTGCCTGGAGGAATATGAAGAGTTTGTTGAGTCGGCTGCCAAGGAGGTTCAGGTTCAAAAAATGATTCAAAAGCAGGTGGAGCGTGTTGAACTTAAAGCTTATTATGACGCGAATTTAACAGAAGTTTATCAAAAAACCTGGTATCAACTAAACAGAACTAATTTTGACATGATGACCGTGGCGTTAAACACTGTCTGTAGCTCTGATAGTCTTTTTTCTCCTAACCTTAGAGTATCTAGCAACTATGCTGATACCTATAGAGGCCAAAAAGAAACTTTAAACGCCTTTATAAAACCGGTCTTTCTGGTTTGGTATCATATTGAATATAATGATAAAAAAGAAAAAATCTTGGAAGCCACTATTGTAACACCTCGAGAAATAGATTCCCTTTCGAGGCTGTTTAGAAATAATTTTGAAAACTGGATAGCAACTACTTAAGATACCGTGGTTGCCGGAAAACCACCTGATACTATTCTTGGTAATAAAACCTATCAATCACTACGCGAGCAGGTTCGTTTCTTTAATGGTGAATTCTTATCATTGTTGGAGCAGGAGACTCCTCTAACCTGGTTAAAAGAAAATACCGAAGAAAAACTGAGTTTCTTTGAGAGCAACCTGCAATGCTTTCGACCAGACTGCGAAACTGGACTACATCAGTTAAAAACAGCCCTGACCCAGGGTAACTTAGAAGGCTTTACCCATATTGCCCAATACCCTTTCAAGGATCAAACACAGACTGATTGGAAAACCCTCTTCCCTAAAACCATTCCCGCGCAAGCCGCAGAATACAAGAGAGTTGCAGAAGCATTCCAGTATATGAATGAGCACTGGCTGGATCAAAATCTGGTTCTTAGTGAGATTGATCACCAATTTGGCTTGGCCATGAACTCTCTTGGTTATGTTGATGATCATTTAAAATACCTTTCAGGGTTTAAACAATTACTGGGGGATACTGCTCGTTTAACCCAACCCTTTCTGCCAAGATTAAATGCACCCCTGCTTGAATCCTATCTTGGTATGTCGATGAACAGTTTTTATGAACGCCACCGCATTAACCCCTTAGAAATTGATAATAATGATCCTAAATGGGCGATTGCCTCGCTTGAAGCACTAAATGTTCTGCGTACTCATCCAGCCCTGCAAGGCAAAAACGATTCCCTTAGAGTTACTGTCAGTGAATTGGCAACTGTGGCCAGTACATCGGAATTTTTACTTAGGCTTTTAAAGGAAGAACCTCACTCCGATGCTTTAATTTCAAATATCTTGAAAAACATGTACTGCAATGAAACGGTTACAGGAGAGGTGCTTGAGTCTAAATTTTATTTTGACGTGAACACGCTGTTATTAGTTGCCAAAAAATGTACTAATCATAATTTGATAGATCGTTTTCTATTAAAAGAGAATCTTAAAGTAAGTGTACTTCAGGCTTTATGTGATCACCCTTTTCTGACTGAAGAACATTTATTGTGTCTTCTTAAAAAGGTTACTATCCAGGATCAAAATACCCTGGGTCGAATTCTTAAACATCCCGCGGCAACCTCTGCTGTTAAAAAAGCTATTTTTCAGCATATAGCTGTATGTCCAGGTTTTATATCAGCATTTATACGGCTTAAAAAGTTCACATCTGAGGATATGCCTGGCATTTTTGAAAATCCCTATGCCATTGATCAGGATGTATTAATCAATGTTCTAAGCTCATATGATGAGCCAGAAATACAGATTAAAGTCCTTAGCCATTTAAAATGCACAGCTGTGGTAAGAGAAATCGCCATCGATCTTCCTTCATTTTCAGCTCAAATTGCCGCTGAAATTATAAAAACACCCCCGAATCGCCTTGAAGATTATGATGTATTAACTAGACTGATGAACAAAGTATTCGATGAATACAAAGATTCAAAAGACAAAAACTGGGAAAATATTCTTATTCAGATTATAAATTACTATCCATCTGAAGGCGAAAAGTTAGAAGATTTACTTACTATTATCAAACAAAATGCTATGTATATAAGCCCTGCCCTTGGATTTACTCTCTTTGATAAGTTTGAAATAAAAGTATTTAAATGTTTATCTATTAGCGAAATGATTAACCAGGCAAGCAAGGAAATTCTTCTCAAGTTTATAGATATAAAGAAGACTGGCAGACTTTCAGAGCCAACCTTGTGCAATTTAGGTAAGCAATGCTTTGAAAATGGTCTGATGGACCAATTTCTTCTACGAGACGATCTAACTGACCACTTGATATGCCTCCTGATCAAGGAATTTACCTTCACTGAAACTCAGTTATTGTTGGCACTTGAACATGTAACTGATAATTTAACTGTGGCAGCTATTTATAATTATCCAAAGGTTACGCAGAAGGTTCGTGATGCAGTGTTGGAGCATAATACACTGACAGCGGAGTTAGTAGAGCCGCTTGTGCTTCAAAAAGAGATTAATGATAATAAATTAATTAAGATCCTGTCCTCTAAGATGGTCATCACTTCCAGTCTCTTCCAGACAATCATCAAACAGACAACGAATGCTGACGTTTTACTAGCAGTTCTTAAACATCCCCTGGGAGATTCTACTGTAGTACAGGAAATAATAAAAAATCCCCAGTTTTCACCGTTTATGGCTCAACAATTTATTGCTAGTTTTAATACTGTTAATTTATTGTTTGATTTGGCAAAATTAGCTTTCTCGAAAATTAAAACGGATAAAGAATGGGAAAATTGCCTTATAAAAGTTTTTGAACATTCGATCTCAAATAAAAGAACAATAGATCTAATTAGGACGATGATTCAGGAAAATAAATCCATCATAAGTACCAAATTGGGATTTAATATTCTGCGCCTCTTTGGTAAATCTATGGCAATATATCTATCACCAGAAAACATGTTAGCGCAGGCCAGCGAATCTGAGCTGGCAATCCTCCTTGATCCTTCCTGCGCACTTTCTGAAGCGATGCATTTAGGGTTAGTAGAAAAATGCAATTCTATAATGCTTATTGACCGCATTATCTCTAAAGGTTCTATTCCAGAAGCAGCCCTTCTCGCCCTACTTAAAAAAGAAAATCTGAGGGATTACCAGTTACTACTTATATTAAAAAATGCAACTTTGTCTACTGCAGCTTTTAAGCTTATACATAACCACATAGCATCCACCAGTTTAGTTAAGCAATTCCTGTATTCACACCCGCAGCTTAAGTCGACTTTGTTGTTGGAATTGAACATAGAGGATGAGGCATGGCTGCTAATGTTAAAAAATGACAATGCGATTAGTAAAAAAGTTTTAGCTCATATTGCAAAGACTACTTCTAATCAAAAGGTTCTTACTGCAGTTGCCAAGCATTTTAAAAGTGATACTGATGTTATTTGCAAGATAATTGATAATGCCAGTTTTTCAAAGGAACTTGCAGATTGGATAATCGATACTTCGGATAATCTTTGGTCTGAGTATGAAATATTACAAAAAATTATAAAGAAAGCCTTTGTACTCTGCCGTGATGAAAAAAATTCCCAGCTGGATAACTGGGAAAACTGTCTCATTAAATGCTTAAAGAAATATCATCAGCGCTTTAATGACAACGATGTTCTTGAAATAATCATGAAAGAACAGATTGACTTACCCAAGCTCGGGCTGGAAATTTTCAAACTATATGGCCAACAATTTATAGAACAGCTGCCCTTAAAAGCAATGATTTCGCTTGCTGACAACGCCGAGCTTCAATTACTTGTTGACCCAACCCAAACACACAGGCTTTCGGAAGAAATCCTGATTTTATTGGCTAATAAATCGTCCAGCAATGCTACAATCGAGACCTTTCTCGAACGACCAGAGCTTAGCCCTAATGTCCTGCATATAGTACTAGCCAAACCGCTGGATTATAAGAATCTAAATAAAGCCCTTAGACATCGTAAATTTACTGAGGATG
The DNA here is from genome assembly GCA_013812775.1 of Tatlockia sp. Classification (GTDB taxonomy): domain Bacteria; phylum Pseudomonadota; class Gammaproteobacteria; order Legionellales; family Legionellaceae; genus Tatlockia. Next base: position 19,730 of record JACCSX010000226.1, read on the forward strand.
ATCAACAGAACTGGTTGGAGAAAATGGCTCAATGGCGAGAAAACCGAAAGGTGGAATTACTTAACTCCCCGGCTAATCAAAGATTAAAATTATCAACCGCCTTAGATGCCCTTCGATTAAAAGCCTGTGAACACGCTATGAGAGCATTGACTGATGAGGCATATATACCCGTTGCTGCAACGGCTGTTAACCTTTATCAAATACTTCATCAGGAAGTGGATTCTTACCTGGATAAAAAATCAAATACTTTTAATTTCCAAACGAATTGCAAACACGCCATTAACGAAGCCTCATCAATCTTGGGATCCCATCGGGGTTATAAACAAATTTTCATGGATATATTAAATGTAATATTGAGTGCTATTACATTTAAATTTGCCTGGTCAGACAAATGGCGATTTTTCGAGATAAAAACAGCAACGGTTGAAGCTGTGGATGAATTTGAAGAAAATGTGGAAGGTCTTTTCACCATAATGGCCGGGTAAATGACTGAGATCAATCAGATAGCATAATAATACCCATGCCGCCACCCTCTATCCACCCCAGGATATTGGGTATTTGTCACTAAGCTCGTTCCTGTCCAAGGGGCTTCACGGCCTGACGTATCCCCACGAAATTTGAATAACCCATTTATTAAAATGATATTGCGCTAATTTAATCAATTTGCACAATCAGCCCCCCTCGCCCGCGAAAGAAATTTAAATAAGAATTCTAAGGTTGAGCGCGGGAGAGGGATGGGGAGAGGGTAAATATCTGAATATAAAAAATAGGTTAGATCTTTGGTAGGCGAAACTCAACTCCAGAGAAAGACAGAGCTTTAGATCTCTCCTCATCTTTAAGGGATAAGTAAATATTTAGAATATTTTTTAAATAAAAAGATCAATTTTAACCC
>JACCSX010000179.1 GCA_013812775.1 Tatlockia sp.
TGGCTTCTTATCTAAAGCGTTTCTCTACTGATCCAAAAGTGATAGCAAGTTTAGTTTTTGGGAGCAATGAACAGTCAACCCACTTAAGAAATAAAAAGAATTCTTATAAAACTCAGCTTTAACAAGACAAATTTTTAACTCAAATGAGGAAATTTACATCTAATTTAACGCTTAAATGGGTTGATTGTTCCATTGCTCCCTAAACCCCGTGCGACATGAAGTAGTGCTATCGCCATCCATGCTACTGGATGAACCTACGATCCTGAATAAAGAGCGGCTCGGACAAAGTAGCGAAGCATGAAAATGCGGGATTTGAAGCGCAAGTGAATAGTCCTCCTGGAAGCCGTAATCTGGGTAAGTGCGAGGTAATGAATAGGCTGAAGATATCTGAATCCGTGGATCAGTTTAGTAATCAAGGCTGCATTGTTTATTCCCCAGATTTTAGCCTTGATTAAATCGAAATCAGCTGAAGAAGTATCCTTGTTAACCTTTGCAGGATTTAATGCAATACAACTTTTTACAATGCTCCATGGCTTGAAAACCCACGATTACTTGCTCGCTATAGGATATTTCTTAAGTATTCTAAGCTGTGGAATGGTCACATACTTATTTTTATTTATCGATACATAAAAAAATGACGCTTAATCGACCTATATCGGAAGAACTTCAATGAAAGTTAGTGGGTAATTTCTCTGCATTGTGGTTAAGATGGCTTTATTTAAACAATAAACTCAAGGTTCTTTCTATAGAGTAAGTTAGGTAAAGTTTTTCCTGCTCTGAATAAAAGCCAGATTCAAAGTTATCCCAAAAAGTTTGTTCTGCATTTTTATCAATGTAGACTTGCTCTAATATTTTCTCTAGTTTTAATTGGGTATCTAAGTCTAGTTTTGTGTCCATATTTCTATCAGTTGGTTCATAAAGGTTGGAATAGTATCATAATGTTAGCTTTGCGCAAAACCCGTACAATTCTAAAGAATTATTTACTTCCAGCAGATCCGGAATTTTTATTCGCGTCAATTATAAGTATAGCCTATGGAGGAAGGCTCGGGAAAAGCCGAAATACAGGAAGGGGTTAATTCCATATAGCGCTGGTTATCAGCATCGCCTAGTTTAAGCAGGGGTCTTAATAACGTCTCTCACATCAAATGTTCTTGAGGTTAACAGCTTCTATTTTAATGAAATTAATGAAGCTGTATTTGAAGAGCAACTTCAGAAAATCATTAATAGAATAGTGCATTCGCTATTAAATCAGGTATATCCAAATTATCATCACTATTTCGATGCGAAAACCCCCACGCTGCAATTAGCGAATCAACTTTATTACTACAAGGACGTAAGTTAGCCTCTAATCCCTTGGAAACGTTGGCTAATTCAATTTTAACCGGCAACGCTGCACATGTAATTCACAGTTTGAAAAAAAACGAAAGTTTGCCAATTAAAGCTCTGAGCAAGTTATCTTGATAAGAGTCATTCAACTAAGGCTGACATTGATATTTCAAGTCTTGAAATGATTTGGTTTTTTGTGAACATTATGTGGAAATTATATTTAGCTTGTTACGAGCCCAAATGGTATGAAATTTTTTGGCAAACTATCTAAAGTAACTATTTAATGTAATTGGTGGGCCCACTAGGACTCGAACCTAGGACCAACGGATTATGAGTCATACATTTCAATAATAAGTTATTGATTTTATTATTAATTTTGCCGCGGGAAAACGCTACCAATGGCGTATTGAGTCTAATAGTGTCGTACTCAAATACGCGAATATCACGAAGGTAGTTTTTAGGAATGAACATTAAATAACTGAGGATTATCTATCAAGGATATATTTTCAATTTTGATGCTTAGTATAAAGTTTCAATGAATGATGTCGTGCAAGGCTTTGAATAAGTTACACACAGCTAGGCGCCGTTTTTAATTAGATCTTAATACATACTAAATTTTTGCTCAGCAAGGATCGCTCGATTTAATCCATCAGAGCAAGCATTTCGATATAAAATTTTGCCCAATGACGTTTATTTTTTCACTGATTATTTGCATCCAACAGCATCTTTTGTAGCCTCCCCTTGATTTCAACCACCATCATATTGTATGTAGTAATCTAGAGATGTCATTCTCCAAATAAGAGGAACCAGCAGTTCTTTTCGTTGCGCAATGCAGACTTGCTATATTTATTTAATCTTTCTTATCAAAGTTTCTAAAATAACCATACGTCGGCAAAAAACTCTATCAATTTTTTTTTCTCGGAATCTTCTTATGCTTTGAGCCAGTGAACTGTTGTTCGTGAGTGGGTTACAAAAATAGAGATTACTACTGCCTATTTAAATCTATAGGACGCCAGTCCATAGAATGTCTATATAAAATTAAATTATAATCGACTTTATACGTGTGATTTTTCATATCTAAAGAACAACAACCAATTAAACTATGTTGATGCCGCTCTCGTGGGGGGGCTGCATAAAAATATTTTTCCACTACATTTAGGGTAGGAACAATTCGCCTCAAGCTCAACTTCCTGTGCAAATTTTTTATCCGATGAAGATTGATAATAACGACCTAAATAGACAAGAAAATTAGCTTTAGATGATTTTTTAAATAAATAAGTCCAGAGATAAAGATGTAAATTATTAAAAACAACATTCACTAGAATTAAAGGAACAACAAAGAGTATTAATAATAGAAGTAAGGAATTATCAATCTTAAAATATTGAAAAATACCAGCTATATCAGCAAAAAATGCTATTAAAGCGGGGATAATCGACACTAATGATGTCTTAATTAAATGGTTTATAACTTTTTCACGGTAAAACAACTTACTGCTTGCTTTAGGTTTAATACTTATATGCCCATCCCCATCATAGCTAGAATATTTGTTTTCAATTTTAACACTGCCATTATTGATTCCGAAATTAATATTATTGTCGCCATTATTGATGTTATTAAAATTATCCAACATTTTTCCTTAAAAGATTTAAACTATAGAAACTAGCTTAACTCAACTAAAATTATTAAAGCTCTTTTTATGCTACGCTTCAATGCTCGAAAATAGGGTTTCAGTGTAAGTTTTTGTGACAGCTAATGATTCTACCAAGAAGAGAATGTAATGGTCTAGATGACTTGGGCAAAAGTCATTGCTTTGACAATTGCGTTGAATATATTGACTGATGAATTTTCGAGGAATACTATGCGCTTGATTTTTGAGTAATTATATGGAGATTGAATTGAATTATCCGGTAATCCCCCCATTTTTAACCGAAGTTAAAAGTAGAGGATTAGGCCACTAGTGCCAATTTTTGCCTTGGAGGAATGCCTCCAATAGCAGTATTAGGTCTTTCATTGTTGTACGTCCATAGCCATTGTGTTGCATGGTGTTGTACCTCGGCAATAGTTTCAAATAAATATTGTCTTAGCCAATCATACCGAACGGTGCGGTTATAGCGTTCAATATAAGCATTTTGCTGTGGGTTTCCTGGTTGAATAAAAACCAATTTTATTTGATTTTTATTAGCCCATTGCTCAAGTAACTTAGAAATATATTCAGGGCCATTATCACAACGTATTTGTCGGGGCTTGCCACGCCATTCAATGATTTGATTAAGCGCTCGTACAATCCGCTCTGCAGGCAAAGATAAATCGACCTCGATGGCAAGACCTTCGCGGTTGAAATCATCAATCACATTAAATAAACGATAATTACGACCATCTTCTAATTGATCATGCATAAAATCCATCGACCAGCATTCATTGATGGCAGTTGGTACAGCTAATGGTTCAGGTTTTTCTCTGATTAACCTTTTTTTGGGTTTTATTCGCATGTTAAGTTCTAGTTCCCGATAGATTCTATAAACTCGCTTGTGATTCCAGACAAATCCCTTCACATTGCGCAGGTATAAAAAACATAAGCCAAAACCCCAATTACGCTGGTTCTGTGCCAAACGCTCTAACCAGTCCGCTATCATTGCATTCTCATCGTTTAATTTAGGCTGATAGCGATAACAGGTTTCGCTAAGGCCAAATAGTTGACAAGACAAACGAATTGAAATGTCCTTATCATGCACCGCCTTCTGCGCCAGTTCACGACGCCGCGACGGTGTTACCACTTTTTTTCAATGGCCTCTTTGAGAATCTCCGCTTTTAATCGCTCTTCTGCATACATCTTTTTAAGACGGCTGTTTTCAGCTTCAAGCTCCTTTAAACGCGACATCATCGATGCATCCATTCCACCAAATTTGGCTCGCCACTTGTAAAATAAGGCTGCACTTATGATGTGTTCACGGCAAAGCTCTGTAACAGGGCTACCACTTTCGGCTTGTTTTAGAATCGACAGTATTTGGCTGTCTGTAAATTTTGATTTTTTCATTAGAATCTCCTGTAAATAGGTTACGAGAAAATTCTACTTTTAGCAGCAGTTATTTTTCGGGGGGATTACCATCCCAAGATGATATTTGTTACTTTACTATTCTCTACTTTCGTATCTTATGCCTTCATCACAACCCACTTAGAAAACTACGAAAATACAAAAAAATGCGATAAATGTGATCTTACCAGGATTACTGCAGATGATTTAACTAAAAATAAGGATACCGACTATCTGGCATCTATTATAACAAATTCCTATTTAACTGGATCTCATTTGAGGGATATTAGGCTAAGAAACTCATCATTTATTAATGTAAATTTGGCGGTATCTGAATTGGAATCAGTCGATTTTAAGGGAGCGAATTTTAAAAACGTTATATTTACTTACGCAACAGCATCGAAATGTCAATTTCAAAAATCAAAGTTTACTGATACCAATTTCAATTTTGCAAATTTTTCAGGCAACTATTTTAGTAATTCTACATTCATTAATGTTATTTTTGACCATGCAAATTTAGAAAGAGCAGATTTTTCTGACACGGATTTAAGTGGGGCTTCATTTACAGGAGCAAACTTAAATAGAGCTATCTTTATAGAATCGAATATTACGCAACAACAATTAAATCAAGCTAATTCTTATAATTGCGCTACTCTACCAGATGGCTCAGTTTATAAAGAAAATCCAGAGGTTGAGTGTTATTGAGAGGACTTGGAAAATGAACAGAACTATAGTGGCAAAAATTTATTTTTTATTACTAATATCTATGCCAGTAATAGCTAAACCCAATTATTCAACAGAAGATAGAGATCAATTCTTTCAAACAAATTCCTGTATAAAATGTGATTTAACTGGGGTTGACTTTACTTATACTCGACATAAAAATGCTATGCTTGAGAACGCAAGATTGATGTATAGTGCATTTACACATAGTAAATTTGATGAATCAAATTTTGTGGGAGCATATTTTACTAAATCAGAGGGTTATTATGCTCAATTTAGAAACAGTAACTTTACTTCAGCACACCTTAACTATGTTCACTTTTATTTTAATGAATTAAGTGGCTCAAATTTTATTAAAGCAGACTTAAGAAACGCCAATTTTACCGGATCAAATTTATCTAGTGTTAACTTTACTAATGCAAATGTAGATGGTGCTGATTTTACAAAGGCTATATTGATAGGTTCCAATTTAAGTGCAGATCAAATATCAAAAGTAAAATCACTGAAATGTGCTATTTTACCTAACGGCGAAATGAGTTTTCCGGTGCAAGGACAATCATGTGATTAAACATAGAGGTGAGGTTTCAGTACACTGTGAGTTTATTAGACGCTCACAAACCTTCTTTTATATGCACTATAGTAACCTTCGTCCATGAGTTCCTCAGCTTCCTATTTTCATATTCATGTGTGAAGCTGCTGAACCTAAGAATCTTGAATTGTTCTTGATGAAAATCCAGCGAGCGAATTTCCTTCGTTTCGCATTGATTGGTAAGGATAGAATTACAGGAATGTAGTTTCGGTACTTCCATAACTCTTTCATGCCAAAATTTATTTTATCTAAGCTAATAAATTAATTAGAAAGCATGTGCTTAATTTGAATAAAGTTAAGCATTTTTAGTTCTGATTTAATGTTGAGGTTCTTTATGCCTGTACAATCTAGCGGATTATTAGTACTACATTCTGCCTTAGTATCTTTAAAATCCGAATAATTCCAATTCCCAATTAGCTTAAAATAGGAATCCGTTAAGGTAATGCCTTCATATTCACAATTTAAAAAAAATGATTTTTGATCTGTATAAGAATTTGCAACAATACGAGATATATTAAATTGCCGAACTCCTTCAAAAGGTGACAGACGATAAGCGCTAACCATCCATTTATCTGAATCTCCACACCCCTTTTTATAGGAGCAATAAATTTCAATAGGGCAACAAGTCTGGCCTTGGGGGCAATCATTAGTTGGCACAATATGAGGTTCTACTGCCAGTACAACATTTGAGTGTAGTATTATCCATAAAGTGGCGATTAAAAAAGTTGGTATAAATTTTTTTAACATGTTTCATCCGAGTTAGTTAAACTTTGAATTAGCTTAAGCTAATCATCTTATAGCATAAAGATATTCGAATGAAAGCTTTGGGAGATAAGAGTTTTCTTTCATATAGTTGAGAATCCACCCCACAAAATTCTAAAGCAGTCATCTATACTAAAGAAAAGCTCCAAAAGGGGCTTAGTAGTTAGAAAAAATATGAGTTTGACCATCAAGATCCACCGAAAAATAATCATTAATAAAAAGATCACGAGTAAAAGAAACATAATCAAAATATATCAGCAAATTTTCCGGTATGGCGTTATGGTAACAATCTTCAAAAATCGTGTAGGCGAAATCAATCTCGTTATCATAAGCTCCATAATAGCTCTCCTCCAATAGTCTTTCGGCTTCCTCGATTGAATATTCGCTGAGTAGCTCAGCGCCTAACTCACCATGTTCGCCAATAAAAGAAGCGAACTCGGCAACACTTTCAATGCTCTCGTATTCACCAAGGCTTAGGCAACCAAAGCCTTCATAATCATGAATTGCAAATTCTTCCGCTGTCTCAATTGGACTTTCTGCCAGCATTTTATGAATTTCCTCATAAATGCTTGCGCTTTGAACTACATCAATCCATTTACCGTAAAGTATGCCATTGTTATAAGATGCTAGGCATGCAACATAGATTTTTGGTGTCTCCATTTTGTTCTCCTTAAGGACGGAGAGCTAACTCCCTGGTGGGAGATTGGCTCCCGCAGGGATTGTTATTATTTTCAGAAGGGTATTTCGTCAGAGCCGGTTTCAAGCATTTCCCGCATCTGCGCAAGGTGCGTTTCTGCGTTTAATGAATCAGTTTCGTCTAGCTCTTCACTTTTTTGTTTTGATTGACCAAGTAATTGCACATTGCTCACTACAATACTTGTAGTTTGGCGTGTTGCTCCTTTTGCATCCATCCACGTATTAGAACGAAGTTTGCCTTCGATATAAACCTGGCTGCCTTTATGCAATTGGTCTGTTACTTTGCTTATCGAACCAAAAAAGATTAGCTGATGCCAGATTACTGTATTCTCCCATTTATCAAAGCGTTTAACCGCTTCATTGGTGGCAAGTGATGCAGTAACGAGGACCTTCCTTTCTTTAGTAGTGATTAACTTTGGCTCAGCGCCAATGTTTCCTATCAGTTGCGTTCTATTTAAGGTTGCAGTCATTATTTTCTCCTGTTTTATGAAATTAAAAAGCACAACAGGAAAACATCCGCACAGGCAGTTGTTTCCTATTGTGCGGAATGTTTAAACTGATTTAACAAGGCTTAAACAGTAGTTTGTTGAAGTTGTTTATCCTCGATGAAATTACTAAGTTTTTTGTATGCTTGCTCAATTTCATTCCTGTCTTGCGTGGACAAATCGTTACGCAATAAATGGAGTTCATTGATGCAGCAAGCTAAGTCAAAAAATAGGCATTCCTTTCTTGGAATAACAGAGGGTATTGTTTTCATAGGTTTTCTCCTAAGAACAGAAAAAAACCATCCTATTAGGAAAGATTTTTCCCTGATGGGTTTACAATTGGATTAGCAGATTTTAGTGATTGAAATGAAGCAATGCTGAAAGATAGGCAGTTAGTGATAACCCGATAGTTATCATCGTACCTATCTTCCAACGCCGTGATGCAAGCAATTCGCTTTTATTATCACGAAGTTGTTGATCGTGATATTTGGCGTGGTCTTGCATACGAGCATCAAACTCACGACGTTGCTCAGCAAGCTTTTGATCTTGCTTTGCAAATACGTCAATAATTGCACGATCATGCTCAGCAAATATTTCCTTAACAGCTTCACTTAACATCGAATCCACCTCATGCTTAGAGTAGAGATTAAAGATTCAATCTGAGTCAGCGTAGACATAAAACCTTCTGCCGCTCCTGATTTAACACCTTTCTTTCCCAACAGGGTCTAGCATATTTCAAGCTATCACACTGAATACGAATCGGCATTCCTCCTTAAAAAAAACCGAAGAAATGCCCAATACTGGGCGTTTCTCCAGCATTGAACATGCTAATCACCACAAAACTTCGTGATGGTTGATTTCACCTGATTTTTAAAGAACAGTCGCTACACAGGATTTCACAGACAAATAAATCCATGAATGATATCAAACAGTTTAAAACAAAATGTTTTAATGAAGTTCCATCTGGGTAGATGGTTAGTGATTAACTAAGGTTCCCGACTAAATCGCTCTGCCATAAGATTGGGGAATGATGATGGCTCTTCACAAGACCTAAAAGGTTTCACCAGAATTTCGCTGGATCATCAGTTGTGTTCGTTTCAATTATACCTATTTGTTTTTTTTAAAACAACGATCCGTTTTAACTATGTCTCAGTTTGTTTTAATTAATAAGTAGCGCAAGTACCGGATACTATCTTCATGACGCCCTAAATCTAGGCAGAGTGTAAATTTTGGTATATTCTCCACATTTTTGCTGTTATAGGAACATACTCATGATTTCTGAATCCGAAATTAAAGAACAAATTCAAATACTCAAAAAGCAAATGCCTTGGCAAGAGGAGCTATCTACTCTGCAAAATATCTTTGATAACTATAGCGGATCTTCCGAGCTGGTGAATGAATTAGAGACATTTCTTGCAGATCGTTGGGAGTTTATTAAGGCGGGAAAATTACCATCATATACAGATGGACCTACAGATGACATAACAAAATTGATGATGAAAACTGCAAAATTTGCCGCACAAGAGGCAAATGAAAATACTAATTACTCTATGCCTCGTTTATTCTAGTGCATTAAATAGCAAAATTTTAAGCCTCACATTCAAATTCTTCAGGATATTTATTACCCATGGCAACATTAACTGGAAATATTTTTTCCAGTTTACCAAGATCGTCTTGAGATAATTCTAAATTTAATGCACCCATATTATCTTCAAGGTACTGAATGCGCTTGGTACCAGGAATGGGAATAATATTTGCGGGCTGTGCCAATATCCATGCAAGCGCCAATTGGCTTAAACTGCACCGCTTTAGATCGGCCATTTCTTTTAATGCAAAAATAAGCCTTTGGTTAGCAACAAAATTCTCCCCTTGAAACCGAGGTAACAGCGGCCTAAAGTCTTCTGCAGATAAATCAGACATATTAGTGAGTCCACCAGTTAGAAAACCTCTTCCTAAAGGACAATAGGCTACAAAGCCAATTCCAAGTTCCTGACAGGTAGGGATAATGTCATTTTCTGGATATCGTTCCCATAGAGAGTATTCTGTTTGTACAGCTGTAATCGAATGAATTTTTGCGGCTCGTCGAATAGTTGCAGGCTTTACTTCCGAAATTCCAATGTAACGAATTTTTCCGGCTTTTACCAAATCACCCATCGCGGTAATTGATTCTTCAATAGGCGTTTTTGGGTCTACGCGGTGAAGATAATATAAATCAATCGTGTCTATACCTAGTCGTTTTAAACTGGCATCACAGGCTTCTTTTACATACTTTGCTGAGCCATCAATACAGTAATCCAGAGTCTCGCCCTTATTTCTTCTGGCAAACCCCATCTTTGTTGCTAAAATAATTTTATGGCGTTGAGCTTTTATCGCTTTTGCAATTAAGGTTTCATTATGTCCCCAACCATACATATCCGCGGTATCCAAGAGAGTAACACCTAAATCAATTGCTTTATGAATAACCTTAATTGATTGCGCATCATCACCTGGGCCATAGCCCATTGACATGCCCATGCAGCCAAGTCCAAGAGCCGAAACCAAGGGGCCATTTTCACCTATACGTCTTTGTTCCATACATTTAACTTCCTCAGGTTTTATAAAGTATTTCTCAATTTCTAAGACCAGTAAATTATGTTGTTTTGAACTTGTCCAAATCTTAAGCTTATCTTGATTTTCAAATTTCAAATTAACAACAGGATTGCCCAAACTATCGAGCTTACTACTAAGACTAATGAAGCCAGCTTGTTGCTGAGTCAGGTTAAAAACTTTGGCAAACCAAGGTTGAAAAATGGTTTTTCCCTCTGGATTAAGAAAGTAAGTTACTGTTATATTTAGCATGTTTATTTTTTTAATTTTTTGGATTAAGCCCCATGATACAGGAAACCAAAGCCATCTCTTACACAATATTATTTACAGGAGTTGATGGTAATTCTTATTTCAAGACTGGAGAAGAAGTATTAAACCCCGACAAAATTGGTTTCACCACAAGGGGGCTGCCAGTGAAAAGTTTGTTTTTTGGTGAAGGACCGGAGCACGAGCAAGATTGGCATAATCCCCCACAATCTATGTTTATCATTGTCCTGTCGGGTGTTATGCAAATTGAAACTAGTAGCGGTGAAATTAAAAACTTTAATTCAGGCGATATCCTTTTAGCTGAAGATCTCACTGGAAAGGGACACAGAACACGAAATTTAAATGGCGAACTTGTAAGTTATCTTGTATTTTCATAATAAGCCATTGAATTTATTAAAAATTTAAATAAATTTTAGTGATTGCTAAACGAGAATGCCCTAATTCGTGGCTGATTATCTGGCGAGCTTTGCGATCAATTTCTTTTTCAAGAGGGCTCAAAAGTTTAGGATTTTTCCCACCATCAAGCGGACATGCCATACCTTGCTTGGAAGGATCGAAAAATTGAGTCAATTCTCTGTAACGTCTTTGTGCATAAGCATGCCGTAGGCCGTGCAATTTATTAACGCCCATAGCTTTGACCTGTGCCTCATAGTGACTTAAATGTTGTTTGTAAGTTCTGTCAGTTGGTATTAGAGATTCACCTGGCTTGACTTGGCAAGCAACTTTATCGAGCCATTGCCGTTGAGCATCATTGGTTATTTTTAAGGTTCTGCCAATACCGCCTTTTGTCCAACTGGGTTTAATCGCTAAGCTGTCGCCATGATAGGCTTCGCTTAGGATAAACTTCATTGATTCTTCGCGGCGCAGGCCAAAGAGGGCCTGTCCTTCTAATAATAATCGGATGTAGGGGTCGGTGCATTTTGATAGGTTGATATGATGTATGGCTTTATTTATCGTCGGTACATAGGAACGTTTATCGATGTTGTAGGCTGCATTATCCGGTTTAACAAGTTTCCTATCGTTCAGTATACTTGCGGTTCTTCGCAATTTTGACATGTAATTTTTAATTGTGCCTGGATTTTTCCCCTGAGATTTCCAATGTTCAACCAGCACGAAGACATGCCTGGCTTTCAGGCCTTTAATATGGCCTAGCTTATATCCCAACTCATGCAAATCTTTGATACATCGATAAAGCATATGACGCATGTCAGCTTGGCTAGCGAAGGAATGGACATTTGCCTTTTTTACCAATTCGTTGATGGAAAATTTTGCTGAGCGCAGTTTGGTATTAGACATTGAGATAAGCCCAAAGTGTTCGTCTCGACTGCAATCCCATTTCGCGCATGATGGTTTGTTTGCTCAGGTAAGCCGATAATACTTTGATGAGTTCCGAATGAATATTTTTAGCATATAGACAGCGGTAGCTCTTTGATGAAGGTAAACCCCTCACTTTCAATTCAGTATTATAGGCATGTCTTACAGGATGATAGCCGAAGGTAGAAATTAAGTTTTGCTCAGAGCAGAGTATTAGAAATGATTTGGTTATTTCGAGCTGTTCATTAGTTCTGATAGGAATCATCCTGTCCAGACTGTTTGTGGCTATATCTCGTGTTATCCAGACAGAATGTTCTTGAATGTGAACATCAGGACTCAAGCGCATTGCTTCACTTAGGGTTAAGCCAAAATAAATTTGAAATTCAAGCAAAATTTTTGCAATGGGATTGGAGAGTTTATCCAGAAAATCCTTCGAAAAATGCACCGTTTTTGCAGGGCGTTTTTGTTTTGTTATTCCTAGGTTTTTATTACTAATCTCAGGGATTATGTGTTCAATTTTTTGAAAAAAATCTCTAATGACTCTCATGTACTTCATGATGGTTGAAGGCTTAATATTTTCTTTTTGCCAATGAATGACAAGACGATGAATATCGTCGCGGGTTATGGCATGCCATTTTAGCGGAACACTCCCAATATGAAATAAATCACGAATCATTTTATGCAATACAAAATGACGGTGTTTTCTTGAGCGATTGGAACCGCTGTGATCATGACGACAAAAATTATCCACTTGCTGTCTGAGATGACTTTTCCGCATAAACAAAACCTCTAAAACTATTTACCCTGATATTTGTTTAGTGTTGGTAGAGCGGCCTGCAAGATTGCAGTACCAGGCATGAAGCCTCAAGGCTCAGTTCAGGGGTAAATCAGTTTTCAATTAAAACAAACTTAAATTGACCTGATGACACTGGGTACTACTCGGTTTTGGGTGTTGATCTCCTTTGTTGTAATGGTTAGTACGCGCAACAAATTCATGAGAATGATTGTTGCGTCTAGAGCAATACAGAATGGTATTGTGAAGTTCAAACCCGTGAGGGTTTGCATTGCTTTTATTGGCAATAAGTCCTGAAAAACACAGGTGATGTTGGGTTCCCGACTAAGCGTTCTGCCACAAGATTAGGGAATGATGGTGGCTATTGCATAAGACCTGTTAGGTTTCGCCGGAATTGCGCCGGACTCATCAGTTATGCTTAATGAAAGATTAGCAA
>JACCSX010000232.1 GCA_013812775.1 Tatlockia sp.
GCAAACCAGGCAACCATTGCAATAATATGAAAGGCTTTTATAACCAGCATATAACCCTCACTTTCTTGTGCTACGAGAATGTGCTACCCGGTTTAGAAACTCAACACTCAATGAAAAGCCCATGGCAAAATAAATATATCCTCGTGGTAGATGAAATGAGAAACTGTCTGCCACTAAAACAGTACCTATTAAAAGTAAAAAACTCAAAGCTAACATTTTCAAAGTAGGATGTTTATCAATAAAATGACTTACAGGCTCTGCTGCAAATATCATTACCAGAATCGCACAGGTAATTGCTGCAGCCATCACTGAGAAATAATTAGTTAAACCTATGGCAGTTAATACACTATCTAACGAAAAGATAATATCCATTAAAGCTACTTGCAAAATTACTCCTTTAAAGGAGATTGGAATTTTTTGATTTTTTTTAATCTTAGGTTCATTCTTCACTACTTCATTATGAATTTCCTGAGTAGCCTTGGTGAGTAGAAACATTCCTCCCACAAATAGTAATATATCTCTTGCCGAAAAAGAAATTTGAGCAATGCTGAATAAGGGACGAGTAAGTTTAGCTAAGCTGACTGCAGATGCAAGCAAGATTATGCGTGTAACCCAGGCAAAGGTTAAGCCCCAGCGTCGGGCAGATTTTTGTTGTTCTTTTGGCAATTTTTCAGTCAAAATTGCTAAAAACACCAGGTTATCTATACCCAAAACAATCTCAAGAACTATTAACGCCAAGAGACTAACAACAATATCTAAAATTTCCATCTGCCCACTTAAAATTAGTTGTTAAGACTTTATTGTCTATCGATTCAGACAAAAGGTAAATGATTCATGATGGTTTGCTCAAATTAGATAAGAAATCATATTCAGTTTGTATCGATAAATGAATGATTTATTTCATTGGAACAATAGAAACTCTGAAAACAAGGGCGTTGAAATAGCTTGGCAGAAAATTATCCACAGACCATTAGCAGCAATTAGATCGTTGCTTGTATTTTGCGAGCGTGGTGTAATTTATTATAGCTTTCAATCAGTCGTAAATGAGGCTCTATACCTTCAAGGGCCATGCTCGTTTTAGTGAGGCCGTAAAAACGTACCTGACCTGTGACTGAGCCAACGACATTTTCCATCACCTCGATACCAAACATGCGGTTGAAGCTTTCGATAAAGTGCTCAAGCACAAGATTTTCATCTAAGGTAACTTCGAGTACTGCATTAACCGCTTGATAAAACAGTCCGCGTTTAACTGTATTGTCGTTAAACTGTAAGAACTCACCGACTAATTCGATAGCGGCTTCATGGGCGCCAAGCGCTAGATAAATAAGAATTTTAAGTTCGATAATAGTCAGCTTGCCCCAGACAGTATTTTCATCGAATACTATGCCTATTAAGGTGGAAATATCGGTTTGGTTATCTAGCTGACTTTCTTCCAAACGATTAACTAACTTACCTAGCGCTCTATTGCTTAATGAATGCAGATTTAAGATGTCTTCACGGTAATTTAGCGCTTTGTTAGTATTGTCCCAGATAAGATCATCAACTGGATAAACCTCTGAATAGTCAGGCACTAAAATACGGCAGGCTGAGGCGCCTAAATGGGTGAGCTCGGCAATATACACTTCTTTGCCCATGGCTTCTAAAATACCAAATAGCCTGTTGGCTTCTTCTTTATTGGTGCCAGAGAAGTCCCATTCACAGAACTCATAGTCGTTTTTAGAGCTAAAGAAGCGCCAGGAAATCACCCCTGTAGAGTCAATAAAGTGCTCAACAAAGTTTTCAGGCTCAGTGACGGCCATTCTATTAAAGGTTGGCTTTGGTACATCATTTAAACCTTCAAAACTGCGGCCTTGCAGCAGCTCAGTAAGGCTACGTTCTAGCGCCACTTCAAAGCTTGGGTGGGCACCAAAAGAAGCAAATACGCCCCCAGTTCGTGGGTTCATCAGGGTGACACAGATCACAGGGAATTGCCCGCCCAATGAGGCGTCTTTCACCAAAATGGGGAAACCTTGCGCCTCTAAGCCTTTAATGCCCGCTAGAATGCCAGGGTACTTTTCAAGCACGCTCATTGGCACATCCGGCAGAACAATCTCTTGCTCAATGATTTGACGTTTTACAGCGCGCTCAAAGATTTCTGATAAGCACTGCACATGGGCTTCTTGCAGGTTATTACCTGCGCTCATGCCGTTAGATAAGAATAAATTTTCAATAAGATTTGATGGGAAGTAAACGGTCTCACCATCAGACTTACGGATATAGGGAATGGCACAAATACCGCGATCTTTATTGCCTGAGTTGGTATCAATCAAGTGCGATCCCTGTAATTCGTCATCTGGGTTGTAAATATTCAGGCAATAGTCATCCAAAATGCCCGCTGGGAGCGCATCATCTTCTTCTAATGCAAACCATTTTTCATTAGGATAATGAACAAATTCGCTGCTGGCGATTTCTAAGCCAAAGTAATGATCATTGTAGAAAAAATTATTATTCAAACGCTCAATAAACTCGCCTAATGCCGAGCACAGTGCGCTTTCTTTGGTGGCGCCTTTCCCGTTAGTGAAACAGATAGGCGAAGCCGCATCACGAATATGTAAAGACCATACATTAGGCACTATATTGCGCCATGAGGATATTTCTATCTTCATGCCAAGGTCTGCTAACATGGCGGTCATGTTTTTAATGGTTTGTTCAAGGGGCAAGTCTTTCCCCAGAATAAAGGTGCTCTTTTCCTCTTCTGATTGGCCCCTGAGCATGGCATTGGCGTCGGCGGCCAGGTTTTCAACGGTTTCGATTTTAAATTCGGGGCCAGTTTGTACCACTTTTTTTACTGTGCAGCGGTCAATAGAGCGTAAAATGCCCTCTCTATCTTTGACTGAAATATCATCAGGCAGCTCAACCTGAATTTGGAAAATCTGGTTATAACGATCGTCTGGATCTACAATATTGTTTTGCGATAAGCGGATGTTTTCAGTAGAGATATCACGGGCCTTACAATACACTTTGATAAAGTAAGCCGCGCAAAGCGCTGATGACGCTAAGAAATAATCAAACGGACTCGGAGCGGAGCCGTCACCTTTATAACGAATAGGTTGATCCGAGGTGACGGTAAAATCATCGAACTTGGCTTCGAGTCTTAAATTGTCGAGAAAATTTACTTTGATTTCCATTAAATATTTCCAAAGTCGTGCCTTACAACAAGCTAAAAATAGGGGAATATATCATAGAGAACAATATATGTGCAAAAACAAAGGTTAATCATGAAATTACCGAGGGGTTTTTAAGGCACAGTTGCAAATGATTAAAAGTATCAGGAGCTAATGCCTCAAATAAACCTCTTTCAGAAAGCAGATATTTTAGATATAATGACGCGCGATCTACAAGCCAATCAGGTGACGACAATAATCAAGTTAATCAAAAAGCTGTTACGCAAGAAAAGGACTAAGCATATAGCAGATCAATTAGCAGTTGACTCAAACTATATTGTTCCGCGTGACGACCATAAATTATCAAAAACAGATATTAACACCAATGCTCTTAAAGTCCTGAACCGCCTTAACAGTGCAGGATTTCAAGCTTATTTAGTAGGTGGCAGCGTTCGTGATCTTCTCCTTGGTAAAGTTCCTAAAGATTTTGACATTGCGACCAGCGCGACTCCCAACGAGATAAAAAAATTATTTCGTAATGCCCGCATTATTGGCCGTCGCTTTAAACTCGTACATATCATTTTTCATCGTGACATCATTGAAGTAGCCACCTTTAGGGGTTCTGAGAATGATGAAATCGATATTAATCATCAGGTTAATGAGCGAGGCATGCTTGTACGGGATAATATTTACGGAACACTTGATCAGGATGCCTGGCGCCGCGATTTCACTATTAACTCGCTGTACTACAACATCGAAAATGCCTCCATCGTTGATTTAACTGGGGGTACTAATGATGTTGCCCAACGTAAAGTTCGCATGATTGGTGATCCTGAGGTCCGTTACCAGGAAGACCCTGTACGAATGTTACGTGCCGTACGGTTTAGTGCTAAATTACATTTTGAAATAGCCAAAGAAACAGCAGAACCGCTTATGCGCTTGAGTCCTTTGATAAGACATGTATCAAGTTCACGTTTATTTGATGAAATAACTAAACTCTTTCAATGCGGCGAAGCTGAATCAGTACAACGATTATTAGTAGAGCATGGATTATTTGCTCAATTATTTGAACAAACAAGCTCATTGCTAACCAGCCAATATCCAGTAAATGCGCTTATCTGTATTGCCTTAGAAAATACTGATATGCGTATTCGTGATAATAAACCAGTTACACCTGCTTTTTTATTTGCCGTACTACTCTGGTTTCCATTATTAGAATGTGCAAAACGTCTGCAAGAAGAGGATGGTTTAGATCCCTTACCAGCACTTGAAAAAGCAATGTCGCAGGTTATTTCCGAGCAAAATAAAGTCATCATGATCCCAAAACGTTTCACTCAAATTGTACGTGAAATGTGGCTTTTGCAATATCGCTTTCCCAAGCGTCATGGTGGCCGTGCCTTTAACTTGTTACATCATCCAAGATTTCGAGCAGCCTATGATTTTCTGGCATTGCGAGCACTCGCTGGTGATGAATCACTAGAATTAGCCCAGTGGTGGACAACTTTTCAGGAGCTAAGCGAACCTGAACAGACCGAAATGATTACGGCTCTGTCTCCCCAAGCTGCACCAGCTAAGCGAAGAAAACGCCGAAAGCCAAAAACCGATGCGTCATGATTCGTTGTTATTTAGGACTTGGTTCTAATCTTAATTCACCAGAACGCCAACTTAGAAAAGCACTGGAAGCGCTAAGATTATTGCCTCAATCAAATATAATCAAAGTTGCAGCCTTCTATCGATCTAAAGCCTGGGGAAGAAAAGCTCAGCCTCATTTTGCTAACACTGTGGTAGCTATAAATACCAACCTACGACCCCAGCGATTATTGCATCTTTGTCAGCAAATCGAACTTAAACAAGGACGAGTTCGCAAAGCTCGCTACGGCTCAAGAACCATAGATATCGATATTCTTTTTTATGGCAATCAAATA
>JACCSX010000216.1 GCA_013812775.1 Tatlockia sp.
TGCCTGATTTACATCGCCGTTCATTACTAAATCAACAGCAAGAATACCAGCACCCGCAGCATGTAAGGCTGCTTTTAGGGTATATCTATTCATATAAAGATCGGGCGCAAATGTAATAATGCCCTCATGCTCAGGCGAGGCTTGAAAAAGGGCATCAATATGTTTTTTAGAATGCACCCTAAGCAAGTGTTCTCTTGCAACTAGAGGTGCTTCATAGGGTCTAAGATCTGCATTAAAATTGGATGTTCTCAATTCCTCGGCTATAACACGCAGGCGCTCTGCTTGCTCAGGATGGTTGTTACCCATGTTATGTAAGAGACAATCTGGATGAGAGATGAGAGCAATCGACATTTTATTTATCCTGTTTAGAGGCGTTGATAGGTTTAATTGTGGCCCACTGCGCAATCGCCTTTCTATCCAGTTTTCCTGAAGCGCTTCGGGGGAGTTTGGGGACGATTACAATTTTTTCAGGTACTTTATAATCAGCAATTCTAGTTCTTATAAAATCCTGTAATTGTGCAATTGACAGCTCATCGGCTTCTTCATTGACAACAATAAATGCCATTACCACCTGACCTAAGGCAAAATCGGCGAACCCCGTGACGGCTGCTTCTTTAATTGCTGGGTGTTGATAAATAACAGCTTCAACCTCCTGTGGAGAAATCTTGGAACCTCCGCGAATAATTATGAATTTTTTACGGCTGAGCAGATAGTAATAGCCTTGCTCATCCTTTTTACCTAAATCCTCAGTATAGATCCAACCATCGCGCATTGTTTTTAAGGTTTGTTTTTCATCACGCCAGTACCCAGACATTTGTCGATCGGTTTTTAAAATAATTTCGCCAGTTTCTCCGAGGTTTACCTCCCTGTCAGAATCATCAACTAAACGAATTTTAATATCATTAAAGGGTAGGCCAATGGAACCGGGCTTTTGCTTTCCAGGTAGGATTGGATTCATGCAGTATAATTGCACTTCAGTCATACCAGCCATCGCAATAATTGGCCTGTTAAAAAAAATTCTAAAATCGTTTTCTATTACATAAGGAAGATAATCACCTGTTAACATATAAATTCTTTGCAAATTATTTTTACATAGATGCGCCTCGGAATGATGAATTAATCCAATATAATGAAAGGGAAACCCCAAAAAATGACTGGGATTAAAATTCTGTAAAGACCTAATGATTGGGTCAATATCATAAGAAGGCTCTAGGCATAGTTGAGCGCCTGCATAAGTACCGGGGAGTAAAAGTGTGCCAAAAGCGGCAGCGTGACTCATTGATAAAGCTATCAGGATGCGACTATCAGAGTCATAATGCAATTCCCGTACAAAATGGACCACTGCTTTGAAGAGGCTGCGATGAGTATAAACGGCGCCTTTAGGTTTGCCAGTAGTCCCCGAGGTATAAAGAATAATACAAGGTAGACTATCAGAAATTTCAGAAATTTTAGCTGGTAATTCCGGCGCTATTTCTATTGTTTTTTCAAAAGACTCAACCCCGTAATACTCTGATTTACCTGAAATTAAACAAGCTTTTAGACAATTTAAATGCTGTCGAATCGGTACTAGATTGTGATAAAGCGCAGCTTGAGCAATTAAGACAGAGGCTTGCGAATGATTTAAAAGTGTTTCCAATTCGGCGGCTTTAAGACGAAAATTTAAAGGGACTGCTATTAAACCGATTTTAAAGCAAGCAAAATAACTAATTACAAGTTCTGCACTATTTTTAAATAAGAGAGCAACTCGCTCACCTCTTTGCAGCCCATAGGTGATTTTTAATTGATAAGCCAGGTTTGTACTTAGCCAATCTATTTCTTCATAGGTCCAGATACGACCAGAACAAAACAGGTAACTGTTATTCGGAAATCTTTGCGCTGACACGCTTAACATATTTCCAAGGTTCATATTGGCTTCTTTGTTGCTGTTTACTTATCTATAGTTTAAAAAAGGTATTGGATCAACCTCAGCTTTAATACCTAATTGTTGTAAAATAGCGCTCATAATCCTAAAGGTTCCGCAAACAACCAATATCTGATTATTAGCTGCTGATTCTGCTATCGCTTCTTCAAGAGAAGTATTGATACTCAGATGTTGCCTATCAACCTGGAGTTTATTCAACTCTGCCATAAGATTCTCTGTTGAAGCTAAAAAACTGCTGTCCGCCATTTCGCTCAGATGAATATTAGCGGCATTCTTGACTACGATTTTCAAACAGGCATTTAGATCTTTATTTTTTGCAAGACTTAACAGAACCTGAAAATCAGTCTTTGGATATCTCTTTTTCAAGCTGTGGAATAGAGCAGCCAACTTATCAGGATTATGAGCTCCATCAAGAATAAGGGCTTTTGGAAAGGGCTTATGTTGCCAATCTGGCAACATCCTTTGGGTTAAAATTTCCAGACGACAAGGCAGATTTGCCTTAATACCTTCTTTAATTGCCAGGGGAGTTATAAAATAGCTATCGCTCAGCTGATTTAGAAGGGCTTTAGCAATTGCCTGATTTTCTGCATCAAAGGTTGAAAACGCTCCCTTAAGTTGCCATAGCGGACTCTTTGTCTGGTTTGCCTCCTTGATAAAGAGGGCTGCAGGGACACGCGGTCCTAGAATAACCGGGGCTTTAGGCTTAATTATCCCTGCTTTTTCATATGCAATTTCTTCAATACTTTGACCTAATACCTCCATGTGATCCAGATTGATTGCTGTTATAACTGATATAAGAGGATTTATTATATTAGTACTGTCAAATCGGCCGCCAATGCCCGCTTCAATTATTAAAAAATCGAGATTTTCCTTCGAAAAATAGTCTAAAGCTAGACAAGTGAGCAAATCAAACCAGCCAGTCTGTATATTATTTTCTTTAGCTATGTCAATGATTTTATTTAATATAGTGGTGAATTTATTATCAGATATGATCGAGCCGTTCACAGAGATTCGTTCCCGAATGGTATGAATATGTGGAGAAATATAAAGTCCCACTCGATAACCTGAAAGTTCTAGAGCTTTAGCAATTTTTACAGCTACCGAACCTTTTCCACTGGTCCCTGCTATGTGAATGATTTTAGAAGGAATTCCTGAGGGAGTTACTAACTTATTTAATTGCAAAACCAAAGCTAGGTTTTTGGCTCTGTCTATTTTAACCCCATACAAGGCTTTATGCAGAGAGGATAAATAATGAAGAAGTTGACCATAATTCATGTGTTCAAATTCTCCCGCGCTATCCGATTAACCTTCTTAATACCTTATTTTCAATAGGTTAGATTTGCAACAGTTTTTTTCTGGCAGGAACTTTCAACTAAAATTCAATTTGATCCAGGATTTCACTCTGTTCATTAAGATTTACAAGCAGATTTTGCCAGTATACCGGGGTATCAAACCAGGGAAAGCTCATAGGAAAAGCGGGATCGGCCCAGCGCTTTGCTAACCATCCGGCATAATGCAGCATGCGTAAGGTACGTAAGGCTTCGATTAAATGGCGTTCGCGCGGGTTAAAATCGTGAAATTCACGATACCCTTTTAAAATCTTCGCCAGTTGTAGTTCCATCTGTTTCGGTTCACCTGAAAGTAACATCCAAATGTCCTGTATCGCAGGGCCCATGAGGCAGTCATCCAAGTCCACAATATGAGGACCTGAGTCGCTCCATAATACATTTCCTGCATGGCAATCGCCGTGTAAGCGTATTTGTTCAATCTGACCTAGTTCTTTAAATATAGGCTTGATTTTTTCCAAGACTGTCTCAACTGTTTTGCAAAAATTTGGTTTTAAATATTCCGGTATAAAGTTTTGTTCAATAAGAAATTGATAAGGATCATCTCCATAACTTTTAGGATTTAAATGGATGCGATGTTGAAAGGACTTGCAGGCACTAACGCCATGTAAACGCCCTATAAAGCGCCCCATCCATTCTAATTGCTCGCTATTATCTAATTCTAGAGCGCGGCCTCCGCGTCTGGGAAATAGGGCGAATCTGAAATCGAGATGATGATGCAGGGTTTGGTCGTTTATTATCAGGGGCGCAATAATGGGAATTTCATGTTCAACTAATTCGAGTGAAAATTGGTGTTCTTCTAAAATAGCCTCTGAGCTCCAGCGTTGAGGTCTATAAAATTTGGCGATAAGGGGTTCAGCATCTTCAATGCCTATTTGATAAACGCGATTTTCATAGCTATTCAGTGCAATCAGACTACCTGAGCAAAGAAAACCCAAGCTTTCAATGGCATCCAAAATGACATTTGGATCGAGTAGGGCATAGGGTGTTTGATTCACATGATTCACTGATAAATCCTCTGCTGGCAAATAGAGATGCATTATACAGGTTGCCGACTTTAAGAGTAGGTCAAACTTTTAGGATAGAACTCAAAGGTCAACAGCGCCTCAGTGAAAACTTTTTTTTTAAAATTATAGAGTTAAAAATTTGCTTTGTTGCGCTAATATTCTACTATTTTAGTAAGTGATTACTTTTGGAGTGGGAATGCGAATACTAACACTCGCTGCTTTATTTTATGTAAATTCAGTATTTGCAGATGTAATAGTTGGTTTTTCAGCCTATGAAAATGGTGATTACACCACCGCATATCCTCACCTAATGCAGGCGGCTGGTGAAGGAAATAATGAGGCAATGTATTTATTAGGAAGGATGTATCAATATGGATATGGTGTAAATAAGGACTATGCACAAGCCATAAACTGGTATCGCAAAGCAGCTGAGAAGAATAACACCTTAGCTCAGTTAAGCTTAGGTTTTTTATATGATAATGGTGCTGGTGTTAAAAAAGACTTAAAAGAAGCATTTTCCTGGTATATGAAAGCAGCAGAGCAGGGTAATTCTATTGCTCAACGCAACATCGGGTTAATGTATGCAGTCGGGGACGGTGTTGAGCGTTCTGATGCAAAAGCCTTTGAATGGTTTAAGAAATCAGCTGAAAAAGGCTATGCCAAAGCTCAAGTCAATCTGGCTTATGAATATATAATGGGTACTGGAACAACTAAAAATGTTGAGAAGGCCCAATACTGGTATCAAAAAGCAGCAGAACAAGGTGATGCAAAGGGAGAGTATAGCCTCGGTCTGTTATATACAGGCAAATACGGGATAACGCCTAATCAACGCGCAGCAACCTATTGGTTTAACCTCGCCGCCAATCAAGGCCACAAAAATGCGCAAGCCTATCTGGCTTATCAATACCTCAATGGTTTAGGGGTAGATGCTAATGCTAAAAAAGCCGCCTATTGGTATCTGGCTTCAGCGGAGCAAGGGAATGCAGTAGCACAGGCTGAATTAGGCCAGTTATTACTTACAGGTAATGGGGTTGATAAAGATTATGAGCAGGCGGCACTCTGGTTCTCTAAATCGGCAGAGCAGGGTAATCCTATTGCGCAAGGA
The DNA here is from genome assembly GCA_013812775.1 of Tatlockia sp. Classification (GTDB taxonomy): domain Bacteria; phylum Pseudomonadota; class Gammaproteobacteria; order Legionellales; family Legionellaceae; genus Tatlockia. The sequence goes on from JACCSX010000216.1 coordinate 5,380, forward strand.
AAAATAGGTTATTTATATCTGGCTGGTTTGGGTGTAAGCAAGGATCTCCCAAAAGCCTATGCCTGGCTAAAAATAGCAGCAATGAATAAAAATGAGCAGGCAGCAAAAGAACTTTCACAGCTTCAACCCACTCTTGGAGTGGAGGATATCAAAGCCGGGGATATTTTATTCAACCAGCTTAAGGCTAAACAGCCCTTAGCCGATCAGTTAATAGGAGATGACGAATAGGAGTCTTATTCAAAAACATTCATAGATTGATTGATAAGACTAACCTTAACCTTACCATTATTATCTTTTATGCGTTTGAGTATTGTATAGCTTGTCAGATTTAAATCATCCGAACTTATAGTGGCAACTGACATAAAATATTGGCTTTCAATAGTGAGTAGCTCGGATCTGATATTTAATTTTTGCAATAAGGGAGTGATTTTTGCAAAATCACTAAGGCCCTTTTTTCCTCTTGCCTCTATTAATTCATTGACCTGTTCTTCATTCAAACCAAAGCCAAGGGACATTAGCACAGGCTTTGAGGCAGTATTTATATTGATAGGGGTTTGTTCGGGCAGAGCGATAAAATGATTTTCCAAGTTACGATACAGCTTAGCATTAACTCCCCTCAATAATCTAAATTCAGACGCATTTTGCATTAATTGCTGTGCCGGGTAATAGGGTGGTTTTTGTTTCAAATAATAGCTAAGATTATTCATGGCATCCTGACCAGGTTGATAAGGGCTTAGCCAATTATGAAGAACAGCAGCAAGCATTATTCGTTGGGGCTGTTCTAATTTTTTTTCAGTATTTTTTAAAAACTCCTGAAAAGAAATCTGAAAATTTTTATCAGCAACATTGTTCAAATTATAACGGGCCTGCAAATCATATAAAGCACCTTTAATTCGAATATCTGGATAAATCAATAGCAGCTTAGGCGGAAAATTGAGAACCTTACCTGAGGCATCAGCCTGTCTAAACTTCTGATTTGGATCAGCTATCTCACTAAGGCCCCAAGCCTGCACTGCCTGGGAAGCAAGATAAAGTTTATCAGAGGCGATGCTTAGTCTTGTACGGTAAATATCAAGCTGTAAACGAGTACTCATCGCGGTTGCTGCAATCGCAACCAGTGTCATTATAAACAGGGCAGATATAAGGGCGCTTCCCCGATAGTTGCCTTTAGATCTCAGCATAAAGTGCCCCTGGTATAATAAAAAGATAATTAATATTACCCCAATGGTTAAGAGTCAGATTCATCTGAATTGCTTTAGGTAAAGGTTCTACGCGCTGATCCTGTTGGACCGCATTGGCACGCCATTCATTCAAAATTTGTAGATTCTGATTTAAATAGGAAAATTTACAGCTGCTAAGATTGGAAATTAAAATGGTATCCCGATACGTTTTTCTATCCGCAGTATCGAGACTAGCCCAGGTTCTGCGAACCAGATTATTATTTTGGCATAAAATTGCAACACGCTTTAGGATTGATCGCTTTTCATCGCTGTTTGGATTGGCATACCCCGAACGAGTCAGCTCCAGATATTGCGATTTGCCCTCAAAGGCTGGAAAAATTTGCATGTCGTTGCCTCGTACATACCGTACCACCATTTGTTCTGTATCACGTTGGATAAGTATTAATGCGAGTTGCAACGCATTTAACCGATCCGCTTGTTCTGTAACTCGGGCTCTGGTATTGAAGGCATAGTACATCGAAGATGCAGTTATCGTAGCTAGTATAGCGAAAACAGCGAGAGCTATTAAAATTTCAATAAGGGTATAACCTTGTTCATTTTTCTTTGAAGACAATCTTTCAATTGTTCGCATCTGCTTATTCATGGTTGATACCTGAATGCAATGAGAGGGTCAGCAAAAGGGCCTGCCTGATTTTTGCTCACTCTTATTGTTATCTGCTGCATGGATTTAATTGGCGTGGTGCTAAGACTAGCACGCCAATACCAACGCTGCCCTAGCATTGAAGTAACCTTTGTTATCTCCTGATTATCTGGTATCTGCACAAGATTGAGCTGAACCATTGCAACACCTTGCATTGCAATCCAATGACTTATGGATTTTTCTTTAAGTCGCTGAGTATTAGAAACATTTTGGGCGGTTGCTTTCAAAAGGGCAGTTAAAGCTATTGCAATGATTGCTAAAGCTAATAAGACTTCAATTAAAGTAAAGCCGCTTTTTTTTGATTTGAGGGGCTTATTCATGTTGATTTCCAGAAAGGTAGATAATTAATTGTCCATCCGTTCTGCTTGATAAGGTTGCGATAGCTGGCTTTTGTGTAGTACCTAAAGTAATGGCAAAACCACTAAGCTCACCAGAGGGATCGATAAGTATATCGGGTCCTTTATTTTTTTTTGTATTTGATTGAACCTGTACAACAATATTATTAGGAAAGCTGCGCGGGTGGAAAATAGACTTTGGGGGCATGGGTTGCCACTGCCCTTGTTCAAAGCGAAGGGTAGAATAGCCTTCTCGATAGACGGTTATACCAAGGGTATTGTTTTCCAGTACGGCTCTTTGCTGAACAAGCTTAATATAAGCCGAAAGCTGCTCGGTTGTAACAATTGCGCGCCTGCCTGCGCCAAAATCGCCAAACGAAAGCAGGGCAAAACCGATGGTAATGCCAATAATGACAATCACCACCAAAATTTCAATCAGGGTAAAACCACGCTTAGCGTGCATCCCAGTTACCTATTTCGGCATTTACACCAGTGCCGCCGGGTTGACCATCAGCACCCAAGGTATAGACATCCACCTCAGAATGTTCGCCAGGATTAAGATAAAGATATTCACGACCCCAAGGATCTTTAGGCAAGGATTTCAGGTATTGTTTCCAATCGCGAGGAATTGGGTTTGATGTGGGTTTTTCAACCAAAGCGTTTAGACCTTGATCGGTGGTGGGATAGATGCCGTTATCTAATTTATAGAGATCCAAAGCATTTTGTACAGCAAGAACATCTTGTTTTGCCTTTACCACACGAGCTTCATCAGGGCGGTGAATAATTTTAGGAACCACAATTGAAGCAAGAATACCAAGAATCACTACTACTACCATAATTTCAATCAGGGAAAAGCCACTTTGTTTAGACATAATAAAAACCTCAGCGCGAAAATGATCCTTATTTTATCATAAGGTCCTTGTTCAGGATATCCTGTTATCAGTTCCCTTCTCCCAAAGCGGTAGAAAGATCCTCGTTGAGCTTGCCCCTTGGTTAACTAACCAACTGCTCCATAGAAAAGACCGGTAATAGTGTTGCCAGAACGATAAATAAAACAACGGCACCCATAAAAAGGATAACCAGTGGCTCCAGGAGTGTTAATGCTGTGTCAATCAAACGTTTTACCTCAGAGTCCATATGAGAGGCCGCTTTCTCCATCATAGGCGAGATTTGACCGCTTTTTTCGCCGCTGGCAATTAGATGAGTCGCCATCGGACTCAGGAAACCCGTATCTTTAAGGGCCTGGCTGATAGAACCACCTTCACGCACTCGTGCTGTAGCAATATCAAAGGCATTACGCATCACGAGATTAGTAACAAGACTTGCTGAGACCCGCATTGTTTCAAGTACGCTAACGCCTGCCGCAAATAAAATTCCAAAGGTATGGATGTAACGCGCAACATTAACTGATCTTACTAAATAAGAGGTGATTGGAATTTTTAATAAAAATTGATGCCAGGCAGTTCGTACTTTGATATTTGCGAGACTTTTCTTAAAACCGGCAATTAAGGCTATAAAGACTAAAAGTGCGAACAACCCATATGATTTAATCAGATCACTGACAGTGATGAGAACTTTCGTCATTTGGGGAAGTTCTTGGCCGGAGCTGGAAAATACTTCAATAATTTTAGGAACAACAAAGGCGAGAAGAAAAGAGATAATGGTAACCGATACAAAGATCATTAATGATGGATAGATCAGCGCTTGCTGGATTTTTTGGCGAGTCCCCTGTTGATTTTCCGTATAATCTGCAAGCTTTTCCAATACTAAATCCAAGCGTCCTGTTTGTTCGCCAGCGCCAACGGTTGCACGATAAAGCTCTGGAAAAGCATTTGGAAATTCGCCCATGGCCTGCGCTAATGCATAGCCTTCGAGAACCTTGGAACGCACACCAATAATTAGGGCGCGCACTTTGTCCTTTTCGGTTTGCTCACTGACGCCTCGTAGCGATTCCTCAACTGGTATGCCGGCGGCGAGCAGGGTTGCTAATTGACGGGTTAACAGGGATAAATCCTGGGCGGATAATTTATCTTTTTTACCTGACTGTTGATGCTTGGCCAGAGGACGAATTTGAGTAGGTATTAATCCTTGTTCACGCATGAATTGTCGCGCCTGCCTTTCAGAATCCGCTTCAATCACCCCTTTGCAGGAAGAGCCTGATTTATTAAGCGCTTGATATTGGTAGGCAGCCATAAGATTTATTTTCAGTTTTATTGAGAATTAGTTTAATCTATCAGGCTTGATAAGTCACTTAGCGGAAGTCAATCTTGGAGATGATAATGAGCAAAAGCGTAGTACTGGATGCAATAAAAGAACATGATGCTAAATTTATTGATCTGCGTTTCACTGATACTCGAGGAAAAGATCAGCATATAACGAAACCTATCTCAGCTGTTGATGATGACTTTATCGAAAATGGCACCATGTTTGATGGTTCATCAATTAAAGGTTGGCAGAAAATTCACCTTTCAGATCTCGCTCTTGTTCCCGATTTAGATACAATAATGCCTGACCCCTTCTTTCAGGATAATACACTGATCATTCGTTGTAATGTAGTCGACCCGCAAACAGGACTGCCCTATGATCGTGACCCACGTACTATTGCTAGAAGAGCAGAAATTTATCTGCAATCAACAGGAATTGCTGACACGGTTTACTTCGGTCCTGAACCGGAATTCTTTATATTTGATGATGTTCGTTCTCAGGTATCCATGCGTGGTGCCTTTTATGAAATTGATTCAGCAGAAGGACATTGGAATTCCGGAAAAAATATAGAAGGGGGAAATATTGGACACAGGCCGAGCGTTAAGTCCGGCTATTTCCCCGTACCTCCGGTCGATTCTTTCCAAGATATCCGTTCGGCAATGTGTTTAATCCTTGAAGAATTATTAGGTATTCCTGTAGAAACTCATCACCATGAAGTGGCGACTGCAGGACAATGTGAAATTGGTATTCGCTTTGATAGCTTGACAAAAAAGGCTGATCAATTGCAAATCACCAAATACGTTATCCAAAACGTAGCTCACAATTACGGTAAAACTGCTACCTTCATGCCAAAACCACTAGTGGGTGATAATGGCAGTGGCATGCATTGTCATCAATCTTTATTTAAAGATGGGGTAAATCTTTTCTCTGGTGATCAATACGCGGGTTTATCAGAAACTGCACTGTACTACATTGGCGGTATCATTAAACATGCGCGAGCCTTAAACGCCTTTACTAACCCTGCAACTAATAGTTACAAGCGTTTAGTACCTGGATACGAGGCTCCTGTCTTGTTGGCCTACTCCGCTCGGAACCGCTCAGCAGCAATTCGTATTCCCTATGTTTCTAACCCAAAAGCACGTCGAATAGAAGTCCGTTTCCCAGATCCAATGGCAAATCCCTATCTTGCTTTTTCAGCGATGATGATGGCGGGTTTGGATGGAATTCAAAAGAAAATTCATCCGGGTCAACCCATTGATAAAGATTTGTATGATTTACCGCCTGAGGAACTCGTTGATGTGCCGACAGTTTGTAATTCTTTAGAGCAAGCGATGCAACATCTGAAAGATGACCAGGAATTTCTATTGCAGGGTGATGTGTTCTCAAAAGATTTTATAAAGTCATACATGGAGCTTAAAGAGGAAGAAATTCAAATGCTACGAACCCTTCCACATCCCTATGAGTTTGAATTGTACTATAGCAATTAATACTGAATTAGCCCGAATGCGAGTTGTCATTCGGGTGTTTATTCAATTGGTTGTAATCTAAAGCGTCCATAGATTTCTAACATTGTCGGGTTGCAGCTCACTCTCCTTGCTCTTCTGCTCTTTGTTCTCTATTGTTTTAGTTGATATTAAATTGGTACTCCATTGGAAAAATGTAATAGATACTGATTGTGATCTCAGTTTTCTTGTTAGATTTTGTTTTTGGGGTTTTATTGTTAAATCTTGCTTTTCAAATTCCCCATCAAAATTAGTATCAATTTCCACCACCTTTTCTTTGGCGAGAAGGTGTTCAACAATTTTTGATTGGGTTTTCCCAGTAGTAACAATAATTGTAGAATCAAGAGTATCAAAATCAAAATCAAGCCTAAAACTTTCATCCTTTATTTGTGATTTATTTGTTAAATTTAATTTTTCTAATTCCGCGTCTATATTAAAATCAGTTTCGGCTACTTTTTCTTTTACCAGAAGCTCTTCAATAGGCAGTAGACCGTTCTCTGTAGTCTCAATAACAGGATCAAATATACTAAAATTTAAATTATTATTACTATCTCTGTGGAGCAATGGATTAGATCTAAATTTCCCACCTTTCTTCATTCGTCTATTAACCTTGGCTTCTTCGAGTGGTTTGGGTTTTTGGGAGGGAAGATCATTTTCACTTTTCGATTTCATAAAATGATTTCACATAGTAAAAATTGCGTAAAATTAACACAAACTAACTTAATTTGATCAGTTAATCAAATTGTGTTGCTTGCGGATTCGACACCAAATCGTATAAACGTATGATTTGCGTTGCGGTAATGCGGTGAATCGATAGTGGTGGAAGATCAGCTATGTCAAAAAAACCAAGATCTGAAACTTCTATATTTGCGGTTGCTTCACCACCGGTGATCTGGCAGTGGAAAAAAGATTTATAGATATGTGGCCATTGGGGAGGGTGATCGTGCTTAAGTTTGTCCCATAAGGCTAATAATTTTATAACAGAAACATCATAGCCTGTTTCCTCTTTAGTTTCTCTTATTACTGATTCTGAGGGCGACTCATTGACATCAATCCATCCGCCGGGAAGAGACCATAAATCATCCGCTCGTTCTTTAACCATCAATAGTTGATTATCCTTAAGAATAAAAGCACGAACATCTAATTTTGGCGTTGTATAGCCTTTTTCAAGTGTCAGGAGTTCGTTGACTTCTTCAATAGAATTATCTGAAAGCTCGGCGATTAATTCAGCAGCAATTGCTCTTAGGCGAGTATAGCGTTCCAAATCAAAATCATTTTTACTATAGCTGAGTCCGGCTTGCGCGATTGACTGGATCTCTGAGCTCCATTTAAGCCATTTCAAATTGCTTTTAGACATTGATTATTCTTATCGTTATAAAATAGAAGGCTAATGTATCTAATTTGGAAAACTTTTTCTACACAGATTGCGGAAAACACCCTCTAAAGCCCTTGAAATTTAACCTATGCAGCCGCATATATAGTTTTTGCAATAAATTCTATAAATTTGGGGGATTTCTAAATGGTAGCAAAGCAACAAACAATGGGTTTTCAAACTGAAGTTAAACAAATGCTGCATCTTGTTGTTCATTCACTTTATTCAAACAAAGAGATTTTTTTACGAGAGCTAATTTCGAATGCATCCGATGCCTTGGATAAACTTCGCTTTTTAGCTCTTGCTGATGCTTCTCTGTATGAGAACGACTCTAATCTTCGTATTTCCATTGATTTTAATGAAAAATTAAAAACTTTAACTATCAAAGACAATGGTATCGGCCTTAACTGGGATGAGGCTGTTGAAAATTTGGGTACTATTGCCAAATCAGGAACCAGAGAGTTTCTAAGCCACATGACAGGGGAGTCTGCCAAGGATTCTCATTTAATTGGTCAGTTTGGCGTTGGTTTTTATTCTTCCTTTATCGTAGCAGATAAAGTAACCCTTAAAAGTCGTCGAGCCGGTCTAGGTGAAGATCAAGGTATTATTTGGGAATCAACTGGTGATGGTGAATTTACAATCGCAAATGAAAAAAGAGCTGAGCGCGGCACCGAGGTTACTCTGCATCTTAAAAAAGATTGTGAAGATTTTTTAAGTGATTGGCGCCTTCGTCAAATTATCAGTAAATATTCAGATCATATTTGCTGGCCAATCGAGATGAAAAAAAGAGAGGAAGAGAATAAAGAATCCAAGGAATTCGAGACAGTCAACAAAGCGACGGCACTATGGACTCTGCAAAAATCAGAAATTAGCGATGAGGAATATAAAGAACTTTATAAGCACATCTCCCATGATTATCAAGATCCCCTGGCCTGGTCTCATAATCATGTCGAAGGTAAGCAAGACTATATTAGTTTACTCTATATTCCCGGACATGCTCCTTTTGATTTATGGCAGCAGGAATCAAAACATGGTTTAAAACTTTATGTTAAACGTGTATTCATCATGGATGAGGCTGTACAATTTTTACCCCGCTATTTACGCTTTGTAAAAGGGATTGTCGATGCCTCGGATTTACCGCTGAATGTTTCTCGTGAAATTTTGCAAGATAATAAGTTAGTAGATGCCATTAAAACGGCCTGTACCAAACGTGTATTAACAATGCTGGAAAAACTTGCAAGCAAGGATGTTGAAGCATATCAGCGTTTTTGGAATGAATTTGGTTTAGCTCTTAAAGAAGGTCCTGTTGAAGATATAACCAATAAAGAAACCATTGCTAAATTGTTGCGCTTTACTACTTCATTGAGCGATTCGGATAAGCAAAACGCCTCTTTCTCTGACTATATTTCTCGCATGAAAGAAGGCCAGGATAAAATTTATTACATTACAGCCTCAAGTTATAATGCTGCTAAAAACAGCCCACATCTTGAAATATTTAGAAAAAAAGGAATTGAAGTAATCTTACTCAGCGATCGGATTGATGAGTGGCTGGTTGGATATTTATCCGAGTTTGAGGGTAAAAAATTACAATCAATAAGCAAGGGAAAAATCGATTTTGCCAATGAGGAAGAAGAGCCAGCGATAAAAGAGGAAGAAAAAGCGCTGGAACCCATGCTTAAACAAATTAAGGATGTTCTTGGGGAGAAGGTTAAAGAAGTGCAGTTTACGAATCGGCTAACCAGTTCACCTGCTTGTGTAGTCGCTGCAGATGACGATATGGGCATGGAAATGCAGCGTATTTTGCAAGCAGCCGGACAACAAGTTCCTTCCCAAAAACCTATTTTTGAAATAAATCCTGAGCATGCGCTGATTAAGCGCTTGCATAATATTACGGATGATAGCCAATTTTCTGAATGGGTAGTTATGCTCTTTGAACAAGCCGTCTTGGCAGAAGGCGGTCAATTGGATAACCCAGCTGACTTTGTTAATCGTGTTAATAAGTTGTTGTTGGAAGCTTAGACAACTTGCCTTGGATGCAGTGCCGCCTGATAAGTTTTCTTTTTCTTAGCCTGAAAACCTTGGTTAGGCTGCGCTGAATCAATGGCTACCTATTAACTGATGTATGAATTTTACAAAGAATAGTTTTATTAACATGCATGCTGCTTATTTACTTTACAATATTATTTTGTTATAATCCTTCGCATATATCTCCTGGGTTGTAAGGACTTAAATGTTTGAAAAAGTTTCTCAAGATACTCTTTTGCTCGATGACAAATTCAGTCAGTTTCCTACACTTCAGAAACATCTTAAGCAAATGCGTGAAATCCCAGCTAGAAATGATCGTCTTTCTCAAATTAATAAAACTGATATTTCAGATCTATCCAAAATTGTTTTAGAAACTAGGGAAGCGATTATTCAGCATGTAAAATCTAGCATACCTGTTGATTATAAAGGTCCTATTGTAACCATTCTTGGTAGCACTGGATCAGGGAAATCGACAACGCTATGTTTTTTACGTGGCGATAAAATGGTCCAGGAAAACTTTGGGTATACATCAAAAAATGATACAGAAGGATATATTGGCAAGGATATTGCTCAATCCCAAACTCTTTTGCCTAACATTGAAATTCTGGACAAGCTAGCTATTATCGATTTTGCGGGATTTAAAGATACTAATGGCTTCTTGGTTGACCTTGGCGTGGAATTGGCCTTAAAAGCACTCCTTAAAGAATATAATCCCAAAATTTTATTTCTTGAATCCATTACCAACACTGGAGGGCGTTTTCAAAACGTAGCCGATGATGGAAGAAGATTGTCTCATTTCTTTGAAAATAAAGAGGAGGTTTGTGTACTGGGCTTAACGAAATATTTGCTTGATTCCAATGAATATTCAATAAAAAAAATAGAAGAAAAGCAACGTGATGCACAGTTATATCCAAGCCAAAGAGAGTTAGAGTTGACTGGGGCAATTGATCTTATCCTAAACATAGTACTCGGCGATCAAAAATCACTTGATCAACTGGAAACACTTCAGCAAGAATTACACCAAAAGCAAAAGGAACTAAAAGAATTACAACAAAAGAGAGAAGAGAGTATTAATCAACCATTAACCGATACTCCCGAAAAACAGCAATATAGAGAGCAAATAAAACAAACAGAAGATGAATTTTTAAAGCAGATCGGATTAAAACAGGTCATTCGTTTTAAGGATTTGGAGAATTCCAATCAATTGGAACCTATTCTTGAGCAATTATCTAGCCCTACACCGCCAATATGTCTTAATCACAGACAGAAATTCAAATCTGATTCTGAAACTCATTTAAATAATTTTGTCAGGATAAATTTCTTAGCTAAGAAGAATTATGCTACTGAATCGCAAAGAAGATTCGCCCATTTTAATGATTTTGAATCATTCAAATCAGTGGTTTTAGAACATAGTTTGATTTATGCAATAGACCGTCCCGGTATTAGTGATTTATTAGAATTATCTGAAATTAATCCTGATATAGTTGAAGCCTTAGACCATGACCTTATAACTGCTTGCTTCGATAATTTTATTAAGGGGATTGTTGGCTTAAATATAGGGCAGCTAAATCTATTTCTTAGTAGAAGAAATAACCATTCAAATGCCAATTGTAACGAGCTTCAAAAAAAATTAACTGATTTAGAAAATTTCGTTAAAGGTATCGTTGGATTATCTGAGGAAGCCTGGGTTAAAAATCAACGAGTAGGAACTGTTAGGTCTTTTGAGGAATCACATCGCGCACCCTCTTGGATTTCTTCGCATTCTTATTTTCAAGCGGCATCGCCAATATCGCTTTTTTCCTTAAAAGATAGTTTATATAAAGAAGCTCAGATATCTGAAGAATTGCTCAGCCAATGCAATCAGGAAATAACAGATCTGAGAGAGACATTGCTATGTTTAGTAAAAACCAAAGCCCTCATAATAAATAAAAAGTCTTCTTTACTTGCAGATAAACCTGCCATGCAAATGCCGGGGCTAAATGACCTTAAGACTTTATTTTCTTTGCCTTCTGAGCCAAACATTTTTAATCAAATTGTCGATTCTCCTACTAAGTTCGTAGTACTGAATACGGAGCTTAATAAGTCCTTAAATCTAGCTATTTTAAGAGATGAAACCTTGTTGAAAGCTCTTGAGGGATCAGGAAAAAAGCGACTCTCCTCGGAACTGGTAAACGATTTACTAACGCTACAAAAATTTTATCAACAAAAAACCGTTGAGGAAAACGATGAGAATTATGGTGTTGAGTATAATTTGTCTATTCATCGCTTCTATGAATCGGCACTGCAAATTCGGTTATCCAATAAGCCGATAAAGCAACAGGCCAAAGAAATATCTGATAAAGCCCATGCAGAATTTCAACCACGTCATGGTACCGAGCGTCTCCTGGCTGATGCATTAATGCTGTTTAGCATTTTATTTGCGGGGTTAGGTTTGGTTATTATGCTTGGACGTTATTGCGCGGGCAGAACTGTATTTTTCAGCTCAGAAGTTACAGGTAGGGAGCATGATCTGACTACGAACTGGATGAAAAATATTGAGATGGACGAGGGTGTAGGCGATATTAATCTGTTTAACCAGCCTGCTCAATTTAATAATTAAATGCGATGCTGTCACTTTAACGTAGGCTAAAAATTTTGCAGAACGTAGTCCCTTAACTTATATTTGATGCCTTTGCTTAGGCTCATTAACCTGTGCTTTTCTTTCATATTCTTTGAGATATTCAAAGAGTGGCGCGTAATCCTTTCTAGCATCAGCCTTTTTGAGGGCATTTGTGCATTTTTTCATTTCTGATTTTAAATTATCAATCTTATCAACTGTTAAAATTTGATCTAATTTCTGTTTTATATTTCCTTGCTTGAAAAATGTCCCTCTGTTTCCTGCATCTGTTCTTAGTGTGTTAAGCTCAGTTTTCAGTGTTTTTAGAGTCTGTATATTTTTATCAAATCTATCCATGACCTCTCTTGTGTACTTTAAGTCTGAATCAGATGGGACAGTACTTTCAGGGCTATTTTCCCTTTCCTTAAAAGAGATTAATGACTTTTCAATAACAGCATCGAATTCATGTTCAATAACAGTAAATTTTCTGCTGATTTCTGCTAGGTCCTTGAAATATTTTGTAGTTCCCATAACTCAGAATCCATTGGGTGCGTTATGGGTTAATTATAGACAATTCTAGAATTATTATTCAGGCTCTAATCAGACCACAAAATCCAATATGTTCTATTCTGGCCCGAATTTACAGGATGAAGTCGACGGCTGATTACATTGTCAGGTTGTAACAATCTAATATATAGATCGT
>JACCSX010000227.1 GCA_013812775.1 Tatlockia sp.
CAGAGCTAATGCTGCTATACAGAGAAATAACAAGCTATAACCAGGAGGCCAAAGTAACTGATTTTTTTATTGAAAACCGGCAAAGATAATTGTCGCGAACCGGCAAAGATAATTGACGTTTAACAAATTCTCATTTTTACATTATTAGTGATTACCTGAATCTGTTAATTTCCAGCCTCCTACCTGTTCAAAGCGAAAGATGTTTACTAGCTATTGAAGAAATGCTCAAAGAAATGCCTCAAAAAGACGAAAGGGTAGAACTTCTTACCTCCCTTTTTCAACTGAATCAAAGCGTGAAGCAAGAGGAAATTATACTAGCTGGTGAAGAAATATTTTCGCATCTGGTTCCAGAATATAATTATTCTTATTCAGAATCATTCCCACAATTAACTCCAGAGCGAAGAGAGCAAGTAATTACATCGATGCTCGCTCTTATTAAACCTAAAACTAAGATACATTTTGCATTTACACAGCAAATATTCGATTTAATAAGCCAGTTTCCCGATTCCCTTTCTGAACCCAGCACCATTAAGCTTTTAAAAATTTTAGGGTATTCCAAAGACGATAACACAGCTCACGAGTTAAGACATCAAGCCTTACAGTTAGTTATTATGCTGATAAGCATCAATAAAATTCCTTTCCCCGCTTATCGTTTTTTGTATTCAGCTTCAGAACAGCAAACTAATGAACAATTTATGGCTGCAATTTATTTGAAATTGCAATTACGTTTTAGTAATTATTTAGGCTTCTTTTTTGCTTTGGATAGAGATTATCAGCATCTAAAATCTAATGAAAATAAAGCGCTCTCTTTTCTAGGCGTATCCCCCGAATCAGCTAAAATTGCAAGGTACGCTCACCAGGAAGTTTTGGCTATTTTAAAAACATTAGAATCTAGCGAAAAAAGGCTGAATTTTCTCAATCAAATTTCTGACTTGGCTCTGTTTGAAAATTATAATAATTATAAAAACTATTCGTTAGGTGATAAGGATTCGGAAATTTTAGTAGAATCTGTGGTGGATAAGGATAACTGCACTATATCCTAAGTGCATAATATGGGCCGTGTAGGGTTCGAACCTACGACCAAGAGATTAAGAGTCTCCTGCTCTACCAGCTGAGCTAACGGCCCATCTCTACAGCATACTGTCTTGATATATAATTTCAAGTCTTTGCAAATTTATATATCGAGATTGTTGGCTGTGCTATTATTCCCTCAATTTCCGGCACAAACAAACAACTGAATTTAATAAAAACCCTATGAGAACTATTTTGTTTAAAAACTCTTATTTATTGTTCCTGCTTTTTCTAATGTTTATCACAAGCAATGCCTTTGCTAATCGAGAAGTAGCAATTACTATCGATGATTTACCCTTTGTCGGATCTTCTAAAAATTTTCATTTAGATATGATTATAAATTCAATTAAAAACAATGACATACCTGCGACAGGTTTTATTATTGCCGGACAAGTGGAGCCAAAAAATTGGGAAATGCTGCAAAAATTTCGTGAAGCAGGTTTAGGCTTGGGAAACCACACTTTATCTCATCTCAATTTGAATAAAGTAACTAGCGATACCTATATCCAGGAAATTGCTGAGGCCGATAGAATTTTAAAACCTGTTCTTACCAAACCAAAATATTTTCGCTACCCTTATCTGGCAATGAGCGGGGGCGATAAAAAATCCAAAGTCCTTGATTATCTTGCTTCCAAACACTATCGCGTTGCACCAATTACTATAGACAGTAGAGATTTTGTATTTAATCAATTATTAATGGCTGTGCCAGAAAATAAGCGCAGGAACTTTCTCAACGTATTAAAACCCTGTTACCTGAATTTCATCTGGCAGCAAACATTAAAAGCAGAAGAAAACAGTCATTCGAGACCTGACCAAGCTCAGATTTTGCTAATCCATGCCAATCTGCTAAATGCTTACGCACTGGCAGATATCATTAATCTTTATAAGCAAAATGATTATACTTTTGTAAGCTTGAAGGATGCTTTAGATACCTTTAATGAAGCGCCGAAAGCCTTGGTCAAGGTTGAAAAATCCAAGGCTAACTCAGTCATTGAGAATTTCCTAGACTGGGATTAGGAAATTACCAGCATTTCTATTGTCAATCCCGAGCTGTAGGTTCTAGAAGAGCCCTATATTGGCCCTTTTTCGCGAGCCTGAATTTAACAATTCAGGTATGACTCTTCAGAATAAACGTTTACCCGTTCGCTGATTTAAGAAGAACTGATTCCCTCAATAATTATAGTACAGCCAAACACTTGCGAAAAAATTTGTTCAGTTGCATTATCAATAAACCCCCATGCTCGAGCCTTGAAGAGCAAATGAAAACCAAATCCAGTCTAAGATTTATCTTTGCCACTATTGTTGTTGGTATCGTAGCAGGCTTAGCTGGCATGGGCCTGGCTCTTTTACTCCATTTTATCCAACATTTAGCCTATGGATACAGCCACACTGTGGAAAATCCAGAGAGTTTTCTTGAAGGTGTCAGCGCTGCCTCTCCTGATAGACGAATTGCCCTGCTTTCACTCTGCGGACTCATTGCAGGCCTTGGCTGGTGGGCGCTTAATCGCTTTGGTAAACCATTACTTTCTATTCCTGATGCCGTTAAAGCCAATAAACCCCGCATGCCTCTAATAGAGGCTACAATCAACGCATTGCTGCAAATTATCACCGTGGCCCTTGGATCTCCCTTAGGTCGAGAAGTAGCTCCTCGTGAAATTGCTGCAGCCTTTGCCTGCTGGATATCTGCTAAAACAGGCTTGAGTGCTCGCCATACGCGAATAATAGTGGCCTGCGGCGCGGGTGGTGGGCTGGCAGCCGTCTATAATGTTCCGCTTGGTGGCACTGTCTTTATTCTGGAAACGCTATTATTCACTTTTCGCTGGTCAGCTCTAATCCCTGCTCTTTGTGTTTGCTCTATCGCAACTGCAATCTCCTGGCTAGGGCTGGGTAATGGCCCGCAATACCAGCTATCAAGCGTTAGCCTTAGTTTTTCCTTGGTAATTTGGTCTATCCTGGCAGGTCCTCTCTTTGGTATTGCAGCTTATCTGTTCAATCAATTAACTACGTCGGCGCGCGCTCATGCGCCGCAAAATGGCCGACTCTTTTTATTATGCCTGCTTAATTTTATAATGATTGGTATTCTGGCAGTCTATTTCCCAGCCTTGCTTGGCAATGGTAAAGGCCCGATCCAGCTAGGATTCACTGATAGTCTGGAGATGGGAATAGCAACAAGCCTGCTAGTGCTTAGAGTTCTCATTGTCTGGTCTAGTCTTCGCGCTGGAGCGCAGGGAGGATTATTGACACCCTCACTTGCAAACGGCGTTTTAATGGCAATAATTCTTGGCAGTCTCTGGTCCATCATCTGGCCTGGTCCCCACATTGGCGCCTTCGCCGTTATCGGCGCCGCTGCCTTTCTTGCTGCCGCGCAGAAAATGCCGATTACCGCTATTGTGCTTACCGCTGAATTTACCAACATCGACTTTAATTTTCTGGTGCCTGTTCTCTTTGCGGTAACAGGTTCGGTGGCTATCTTTAGTCTTTGTAATACAAAATTATCCCCTGTACTGGATAAGCGCATGGCAATAT
>JACCSX010000235.1 GCA_013812775.1 Tatlockia sp.
CGGCTTCCATCCTGTGTCGTGGAGAAAGCGCAGTAAAATAGATCAATGAGTTCACTTATTAAGTTTTGCTAGATAAGATGGTATGGATGTTCGGCTTAGAAGTGTCTACAAAAAGGTTGCAAGTTCAAAACCCACTGATGGAAACGGCATTATTTTATGTCTTGCTGGGAACAGGTCTTAGAGAATGCGAAATTGTTAGCTTAAATGTTTCTCAATATCGAAATAAAGGGTTGCATGACGTCTTACGGCATAAATCGAAACGAGTTAGCCTAAAAATTCCCTTGCCGCAGGAAACCAGGGACTTCTGGGATAACTATTTAGAGGGTAGGGCGGATGAACCCGATGAGCCTTTATTTATTACTCGCTATGGGACACGCTTACAAACTTTAGACATTTATCGAATTTGCCAGCGCGTATTAAAACAAGCCTTAGCGCAATTAAATGAGCATGAGAAATTTGAGTTTAAGCCGCATAAACTGCGGCATACTTTTTTGAAGAAAATCACTGATAAACACGGGGTTCATTTTGCGCAGGAGTTGAGCGGAAATGTTTCAATCAAAGAAATATTTCGTTATGCCAAACCAAGTCAAGAGGAGATTCAATCAACGATTGAGGAGTTATTCATGTAATTATGTAACTTGGTCTCCTAGAGATTCAAAATATCCTTTCCCTTCCTACTTATTAAGTTAGTGCAAATTTTTTCTCCATCACTTAGTTTAATTTAACTCTGCGTAAGGGTTATAATGCATAATATTTAATTAGCACGAGTTTTTTAAACGCATTTAGGCAAAGTTGGTTCGAAAAAGAAAGGATCTCATTGATTTTACAGCTATTTAATAGGTATACAGTTGGCACGAACAATAAACCCTCTCTAACGGTCGTTTTGTAATGACTAAAAGCTATTAGTTGATTTTCTACTTAATAATTCAATGCAGTTAATAACTCCTAAAAAAAAGTACGAATAAGAATTTTACAAACGGAAAAAATTTACAATGCAATCAAAAGTAGACTTACTCGATTTACTAAAAGAAACAACGACAGAATTTATAAAAATGCATCAAAGGCTGGATTTAAATCTCTATGTTCCCTTGGCAGGTCATTGCCCAAATAGTCTGAAAGAATTTGTTTTGGAAGAGGGCGTTGATACTTGGTTCCAGAATGAGAGGTCTAAAGTGTTACTGCTTACAGGTCATTCCGGCTCTGGTAAAACATCTTTTGGTCAAATGTTGATTCGTAAAAAATGGGAAACCTGCGGAATGACTAATCACCATTCTTCTGCAAACAAAGTTTTTTTATGGATTCCTTTGTTAAGCATTAAAAAGCCAGAAGAGAAGCTTATAGAAAAACATTTAAGATATAATTTGCGCTTAGCTAAACCAGTTAGAGATTCGATTCTGGCAAGCAATTATTCCTACTTTTGTGTACTGGACGGTTATGATGAATTACAGACCGACGAGAATTTATTTATTACTAATGAACTAAATACTCTGTCCAAAAATGGAAAGATTATTTTTACTTGTAGGGATGAAATTCTTAAAGCAGATTATCGACAACGGTTTATGCCTTCAAACCCTGAAGAGGGGTTTTCAGAATTCCGCCTGTTACCTCTTGATGAGTTACAAAAAGAAAATTATTTGCTCAGATATGTAAAACACAATCGTACAGCATGGGATTTGGATACTTATAAAGCTAAACTTGACAGCATTCCACAACTAAATAGCCTAATTAGCAACCCCTTTTTATTGAGCATTACAGTTAAGGTGTTACCAGAAATTCTTCAGAAACACTCCCAGTATAATGAGGCTAAACGCATTGAATTAACCCGTCATGATATCTATCAAGTTTTTATGGATAAGCAGTTTGAAGAAAGAACAATTAAATTGTTAAAAAAAGACAATACGGTAAAACCTTTATTAGAAAACAGTAGCTATGTTAAAAAACTAATTGATAGTTACGCGACCACAGATATAAAAAATTTGCGCCCTCCCTGTTTTATTATAGAGACAGAACAAGGCCCTAAGGGTTTATCGTATGTTGAGCTCTTTGCCAGATTTACAGAACGCATGGCAAGAGCCATGTTTAAACACCATGTCACTGAAATCACTTATAAACATGGAAGTGTTAACCAACAATCAACGAGTAGTTTCAAGACTAAAATGTTTAATTGGCAGGATGGCTTTTTGGAAGTGAGTCATGATTCTGGACTGGAAATCTTATTGAAGGCGGCGCCCTTAATTCCTGTCGGTACTAATCAACATGGCTTCATACACCCGTCGGTTCTAGAATTTTATGCAGCCCAACATTTGTTCGATGGAGCACTTTTGTATGGCTGGGTTCTAGGTGACCATAATTTAAATGTATCGGGTTTATTAGACCAGCCTGCAGTGCTAAAAATGCTTGCGGAACGAGTACACGGAAGGCCTGAATTTGAAAAATCCTTGTGGAATATCATTAAAATGTCCTGCTCAGAACCGACTGTCTGGCGAGCAGCGGCTAATGCCATCACTATTCTTAATCGAGCAGGGGTAAGCTTTAGCGGTAAAGATTTACAACATATCCGTATTGGGGGCATTGATGGGGAAAAACGTTGGGGAGCTGATTTATCTCGAGGAGTAATGGATGGTGCTGATTTCAGAAATGCTGATTTGCATTATGTCAATTTTACTAATGCCTGGTTTAGCAATGCGCTGTTTGATGGAGCTTGTATGGATGGAACTGATTTTGGTGAGCAACCTTGGCTTGACTTGAGGATTTCTTCTTCCGCATTGAGCAATTATATTTCTTACGAAAAAGGCTTTTATGTTTCTCCTGATGGAAAATGGCTCGCAAAAATTACTAAATATGGATTACGTGAATTCAGAGATATGGAGGAATTTTATGGTGCAAAGGTATTCGATGATGTTCAATTGTATCGGATTACTGAAAGCGCTGTAACCTTAGGGCAACGAATAACATTCGATGAAGTTCAAAAGGTCGTCCTAAGTAATGAATGGATTGCTGTAGCTGGGTATAAGACTTTAGACTTATTTAATTTAATTTCAGGAAATCGAGTTGATAGTATTACTTTCGGAAGACGTTGGTTACAATTGGGGAATATAGTTTTTAGTAACAATGGACAATATATAGCCATTCCCAATAAAGACCTGCAGGGGGGTATTTATATATCGAACATTAATACCTCAGGAAAAATGAGTCCAGCTATTTTTTTACCATCGGTTTTGGGACTCGTATTCAGCGTGGTGTTTAGTCCGGATGATCAGTATGTTTTCGAGGTAAATAGCAATAGTGATATTGCTGTTTGGGATATATCAAACAAAGCACTTCCCCAAAAAGTTTTTGTGTATAAACAGCTGGCAGAGTTAACAGATAGCTGTGGAAAAATCTGTTCTGATGCTTCTGGACAAAAAATAGCGCTGTTATACCCCTATAAAATTTGTATTTACGATTGGGATAAAAAAGAAATATTTCCTTTATTTAGTTTTCCAACATCTGAAGAAGAGAGGGGTAATGCCAAATTTAGTCTCTGCGGAAGATGGATTGCTTTTTTTGGACAGTCAACCTCGGATATTCTTCTTTGGAATTTAAGCTCTCGATCATTAGAGTATGTTCTGACGGGTCATAGAGTACCCATTCAAGACATTTCTTTTGTTACTATAAATAAGCTGATTTCTTATGGAGGAGATGGAACTATTCGTTCATGGAGTTTAAATTTAGACCACTTAAAAAATTATAAAATTGTAAGCAATGGTAAGAACGTAGAATGCATTACTTGTAACGCCAATGGTTTATGGATTGGTTCGAGTAATGAGAGCCACATCGTCGAGTTACGGGAGACTTTATCAGGCAAGCTGCTTGAGGTTTTAGAGGAGCCTTATGTAGGCATTACCGAGATAGCGTTTAATCCTGCAAAGAATGAAGAAATAATTTATCAAAGTAAACGTAGGCTTTATCGCAGAAATATACTTACCAAAGAAAAGCAGATATTACCTAATCCCTATCGATATGCATTCCACCAATTCGCACTCGACTCAACAGGGGAAAAACTAGTCTCTTGCTATGCTGAAGACCCAGCCTCTTTCAGAGGTAGCCACCTTTGCTTATGGGAATCATCTCTTAATCAGAAGAGTAAGTTCATTTCTGGTGTATACACTCCTCATTCATACAAAAAAAAAATTGAAAGTTTTGCTCTTCATCCTCATGAAGATAAAGTTGCCATGGCGCTGTTTGAAAAAATTCGTGTAGCTAATCTGAATAAGAGCACCCTTGAAATAATAGGCACCTTACAAGCGGATACAGATGTTCGGAGTCTCTCTTTTCACCCTAAAGAACAATACCTTGCTGGAATCGGGAAGATAGACGGTGACCCCCAGATTTATATCTGGAATATACAATCTTACGAGCTGATAACGAAACTAAACCCTGTTGGGTATACTAAAAATGAATTTGAAAGTCCAGCAAAAGTCGACTTTAGTCCAACAGGAGACTATCTTGCTTCTATGATCGGCACTGATAATGTTTATTTGTGGGAAACCGCTAGATGGACTTGTGTACACATTATTAAAGCAAGCTATCCTGGCTTGAAGGATTTTGCATGGTCAAAAAAAATAGACGAGTCAGGTATCTTGTATCTGGGCATTGCCTATTCTAGTGGTTTAAAAATGTGGAAACTAGATTCCAGAAGCTCGGTCTTAAAATTACAATTATTATGGCGAACTGACACCGGGTTAGATTGTAATTCTATTCATTTAAAGAAAACCACTGGCTTATCCCAAGCCAACTATAAACTGTTAAGTCAATACAGTTCTAACACAATTGAAGGTCGGCCATCAGACAAATCATCCCTCGACATCATAAAACAACGCAATCAGCAAAATTATATCCCTGGAGGGAAAATAGATTCCCTCAACAAACATCGTACGATTGACAAACAAAATTGGTGTATTTCCCTGGTACGAGAGAAAAAACCTGGTTTGGAACAAAGCCAAGATCATAGCTGGTTGTTGATTCAAGGAATTGATGAAAATAACTACACAGTGAACAAAGAACTTCATTTTTACTTGAAAACGCACGCAGGGTCTTGCTTAGGTCTTGTAGGTAGGGGAACGGTCACTGTAAAAGACCGTTCCTTCTGGGATCTAAACTATCAGGTAAAAAACGGGAATTTAATAAGTAGAACTTGGCATTTGACTAAAGCAACAGCGATGAAACTCATCCTTGAGGTAGGTGAGCAGGCTGCCAGAGGCTATATTTTCTCTGGTAAAACGCCAACGATGTTTGGCGCCTCTTATCTCAATTGCCTGAGCTGGTGTTTGGAACAACTGCGTACTCTGGATCTTCCAGCTATTCCTCCTCGCGGAAGTAACCACCAGGTTATATCTCAGTTTTTAGGCACACTCACCGATTATATCGTCGTGTTACCCAAACGATATTTACCGGAGCAAAATGAAGAAGACAATGAATATGAAACATCATGCACACTATTTTAACTTAATGAGGAGATATTTATGCGTAATTTAATTTCTGGAGATTTTGAATTAACTCCAGACCAATGGATTCTTTCTATTTTACGTCACAATAAGGGAGACCATGCTTGTTTGATCCTGGAGGGCTTGGATGCTGAAAATAAACGAGATATCTATCGAGCCGAATTAGTCTATAGATTTGATACTAATGCAGTTGAGAATAAGGGTATGCCTTATTGTCAAATCCTTCTTACAAAAAAAGATGAAGTTGATATAGAGCGATTAAGGAAGACTGCGAAGGAGGGAGTTTTTTGTTATCAATCCTATCCGATTGACGCTAAGAAGAAAGACGAATTTTTTGCTATGGTGCAAAAGGATCAACTAAGTTTTTCCAGTGAAAATGTGCCTTATGTTAGGTTTGGAAATAAGAATACACTTGCAGGTGGATTTTTTGGCAGCAGTATAGAGAGGGTTGGTGGGCAATCGAATAAGCAGGCTTCTATTGAGGCAAATTATGCTAATCCTACTAATCTATGTGTAGATGCATCAATTGATGCAACATTGCAACGCGGGCATAGTTGTGTAAGTTGGGCAAGTGAAAAAATGCAACAATCTTGTCCAGATTATAAGCCTAGTTTACTAGGTCAATTATTTGTATCAGTACCCCAAATAGAACTTCCGAGAGAACAAAGTAATACTTTTTGTGTAATGCAGTAAAGAGCCTCAGTGCTCGGAAATATTTTAAGTACTGTAATAAAAACGCCCTATAAAAGTGGTTAGCGTAATAATACACTTAGTCAATTGTATTATTACGCTAACAAATTGACCCGGGGTTGAATGCAAGCATGTAAGGGGATGTTGTTCCAAAAAACCATTAATTTTCTAAATGAAACATATATTAATGGAAATAAATTTTGTAACAAATTTAATCCCTTAAGAGTCAGGAGTCTGTATTTATACCAAGCACCTGACAAATAGTTCCAAAAAACCTTAGTGGTGAAACTCGTTAGTGATGCATATAAAATCCGTCTATTAAAATGGAGGTTATTTCAAACTAAAAAAAAGATATTATTGAATTTCGTTAAGTGATGCGCTACACTATACAAATGATAAAGACTTGGAAACATAAAGGGTTGCGTTTGTTTTTCCGGACAGGGGTAACGTCAGGAATTCAACCGAAGCATCAAACCAAACTAAAAATAATTCTTCAATTGTTGGATGCATCGATTCAACCTGAAGATATGGACTTACCTGGTATGGGTTTTCATACATTAAAAGGAGATCTTAAAAACTATTATTCAGTAACAGTGAATGGTAATTGGCGAGTAATTTTTGCCTTTGATGGGAATGATGCCATTTTAGTTGATTATTTGGATTACCATTAGGAGATTATTATGATACATGAACCATTACATCCTGGAGTGATTATCAAAGATGTACTAATAGACAGCACTGGATTAACTATCAGTGAAGCAGCAGAGCGTTTAGGTATAACCAGAACAACGTTGTCCAGGATATTAAATCAGCATGCAGGAGTTAGTCCTGAGATGGCCTTACGTTTATCTAAGCTACTCAATACCAGTATTGATATGTGGGTTAACCTCCAAGTGCAATATGATATTTGGAATGTTAAGCAACACGCCCAAAACATAGATAATATTCTGCCTTTAAAGCATATGGCCTAGTTTTCGTTTAAAGATGCGCAATTTCGTAAGGTTAAGGTATGAAATATTAACCTCCGAATCCCATTATTTTTCTATCAATGATTTCTAGTGTCTGTGATATTAATGGGTTTTTGTCGAGTAAGCTGACCTCGTTACCAAGATCAGCTTACTCGACAAAAACCCTATTATAGTGCTAGTACTAGGTACGTTTCGGTAGTCTTGACTTTGAATCTTTGATTAGTACCCAAGTCCTGTTTATAATGCTTAATCTTCATTCAAAGATTGAGAAATATAATATGAGTAAATCCAAAATTGATAACGGTTTAGAGATACTGAACAATATCTGTGCTGGGACTTCTGTAGGTGCTTTAGGTAATCTGATTGTAAATGAGGTTAGAAAAAAACCACTTCGGGTATATCCAGGCGCTTTAATGGGTGGTCTATTAGCTTTTGGCATCACTAAAGTAGCT
>JACCSX010000269.1 GCA_013812775.1 Tatlockia sp.
TCTCCCGTGAAGGCGTGCAACGCGATTTATTACCCTTGGTTGAAGGGACAACTGTATCTACAAAATACGGTATGATAAAATCAGATCATGTTTTGTTTATCGCCTCTGGTGCATTTCATGTTGCCAAGCCCTCCGATTTGATTGCTGAATTGCAAGGACGATTACCTATTCGCGTTGAATTGAGTGCGCTTAATGTGGAAGATTTTGTTCGTATTTTGACCGAACCCAGCGCTTCCTTAACAGAACAATACACAGCTTTGATGGCTACCGAGGGATTAGATTTAAGCTTCGACGCAACAGGTATTCGTCGTATAGCTGAAGTGGCATGGAAAGTAAATGAACGCACTGAAAACATCGGCGCACGCCGGTTATATACGGTGATGGAGCGTTTATTGGAAGTTGTATCTTTTGAAGCAACGGATAAATCAGGCGAAAAGGTCCATGTTGACATGGCTTATGTGAATACTCATCTGGGCCTGATAGTCGAAGATGAGGATTTAGCACGTTATATTTTGTGATTTAAGAAGCGAAATACCGTGGTTGGACCACGGTATCCATTTCGGGATGCTGACCTTTGACGATGACGAAAAATGCACAATGTTATTATAACAGTGCTAAAAAATTATTAATCCCAGTAGAAGTGCTGCCTGAAATTCAAGGCTTTCGAATAGTTTTGGGAAAAAAAAAATATTATTTCTGCGGTAGCACGCCGCCCATAAATCTCTCTAGCTCTATGGTCCTTACCAGAAATAAATATTCAATGAATAAAATCCTCGAAAGGGGTGGTTTTTTAGTACCAAAATCTATCTGTTTTTATCACTCTGAATTTATTGAAGGGCTGCTCGCAGAAAAAATAGCTGAATTAACCTTCCCACTAGTTGCTAAACCACAGATAGGGCGCTTAGGCGATGATGTGTTGTGTAATATCAAAACCTTTGAACAACTCCAAAATTATATGGACAAAAACTGTTCGACCTATGAAGAAATCACCATCGAAGAATTTCATGGCAAGTTAAATGCCTATAGGGTATTGATCTTCAATAATAAAGTGCTGGATGTGATAGCACGCTATCCCGCCCATGTTATTGGCGATGGTCAACATAATCTCAAGGAACTCATTTTTATTAGCAATAAAAAACGCCAGGCAATCAACGAAATGCTTGCGCCTATTGTTGTTGATGAGGAATGTCTAATCAGGCTGGACGAGTTGGGAATCGATCTAAACTATATTCCTAAAACCGATGAAAATCTAAGCCTGGCTTATACTTGTAATGCTTCTCGAGGAGGCACCTACAAATCCATAGGCAAATCCATAGCCAAGGAAAACAGGAACTTTTTAATTCGTGCCGCCAAAGAATTAAATTTAAATTTGGTTGGTTTTGATGTGCAATGTGCGGATATTAATCAACCCTTCACTGATCCCGATGTTATTATCGAGGCGAATGATGCACCCAGTGTGAGAATTCATGAATTTCCAATGGAAGGACCGGCAGTTTTGGTAAGCAAAAAAATAATCCGTAGTCTGATTTTCCGCCATCCCTTATCTTATCTTTATGCACTTTATAAAAACCCAGGCTCTGCTCTATATCTAAAAACTATGACTTTGGCTATTTTTTTTGCCTTGGCTTATTTAGCTTTGATCTGATTCCTCTTGACTAAAAAGCTCATTTAAATTGATAGTCAGCGATTTTTGCAATCCCTTATTATTCTTTTTAAACACAAGACGCCAATGTTCCATTGTAGAATCATCAAGCTCGTCAAGATCAGAACGGGTTGGTAAATGATAAGGAAGCTCTTGGCTTAAATCATAGAGTGTTAGATCCCTAAGATCCCTGCTTAACATAAAAAGTCCCTCGTTAGTATTATGAATAAACCCTTTACGAATGAGGGTATTCGCCATTTCATGGATGTCAATGGCAAAAGGATGGTGAGTAGTATTGATCAATTCATCCAAGGAAACTCCTTTTCCCTCTTTCTGATAAATCCAAAGTTGTTGTAGCCATAGTAAGGCGTGCGAGAAACCATCCAAAGGTTTTCCTACACGCCGTTGATGATGGACTGAAAAAGCGTAACTTATTTCAGCACCTAAGAGCGTAATAATCCACAGCCAATAAACCCAGATAAAAAATATGGGAACTATAGCAAAGGCACCATATAGTAGTTGGTAACTATTGTAGCGCGATAAATAATAGACGAAGGCTTGTTTGGCGGATTCAAACAAGATTGCAGCGATTATTCCTCCCCATAAGCCATGAGAAAATTTAACGGGGCAATTAGGGACAACTACATATAAAAAAGTAAACCCTGTCAGCGAGAGTAATAAGGGTACGCAGTTTATCAAGATTGACGGCGTTGAATTATGAATGAATGGCAATGAGAAAATATAGGAACTTGCAGCCAGACTCAGACCCAAAAATACAGGACCCAGAGATAAAATAGCCCAATATAATAAGAATGCCGCAACACCATGACGTGAAGAAGGCGCTCGCCAAATTTTATTCATAGCTCGCTCAATAGTAACCATAACCAGCAAAGCTGTGACAAATAAAATAGCTACACCCCAGATCGAGAGGTTCGAAACCTGCGATGCAAACTGTTGTAAATAACTTCGTATGGTTATTCCAGTAGCCGGTACAAAATTTTCAAAAATAAAATCTTGTACCGGCCCTGATAAAGCGTGGAAAACAGGTACTGAGGATAAAATTGCAAAACCTATAGTCATTAAGGGGATAACAGCTAATAGGCTTGTAAAAGCGAGTGCAGAGGCTCTATAAGTACAATCATCATTAATAAAATGTATTGCAACAAAGCGAATGAAACGAGCACCTTCATAAATTTTATTAATTAATTTATCTTTCCAGTCCATGGGCACCTGATTTCCTTTGAATAACTTAATTTAAGCACTGTAGGTTATTTTTACTCTTCTTACTTAGGTCCTTCATTCGAAGATGTCAATTCCTGAATACCTTTATAAGCAAGATAACCTAGACCCACTAAACTTCCTGTAGCAAAAAAGCCAAAGGTAGCTGCTGCGGCTCCAAAACCATCAGCAATAGTAATCTCATCCTCAGTTCCAATATGCAAGCAATCTTTGATTAAGGCATATAAGCCTAAGGTTAAAATAGAAGCCGCAATTTCACCTGCGGTATAATCCGGAGTTAGATCAATCTTGTCAGTGAGCGCCATGCCTACCAAGGTGTAATCATCGCCAACAGTAACTTGCTGTGCTTTGAAAGCCTGATCTGATTTATTCAATACCTCTTGTACCTCTGGATTATAAGCATCCTTACCTTCTGTCTGTAGTCGAAGAAGATCTGATTTAAGCGTTGGTTCAGACAGTTTTGCTTCTACAGCCTTAGCTATACGATTAATTCTCTCTTGTTCAGTACGGTAGAGAGAGTAATCAGCAATTGCCTTAGTTAATCGACTTGCAGTTACTTGTCGCGGTAGCTTAAAATTTGTATCGGCCATCATTCTGGTAAAATCAATTTCAGTTTCTATAAACCCATTTAAATCTTGATTTTCATCAGAATTTTCTTGGGTAGGTAAGTAATCCCATACTCCATCTGTTAAACCAAATACAATAGAGCCTTCTGGCAAACTGACATCAAAGGTTACCACCTCATTATCCATACAAAGACCAGGTAAGGCGGCAGGAGATGCGTGTCCAAAACCCCTAAAAATTTGTCGGGCCTTAGCAATGGTCTCAAAGGATTTTGACCGAGAATTATAGGTAATAAGCATTGAGTCACCGATGTTTAAGCCAACAAAACGAAAATTGCCGTTATCCATATGAAAAGCGCGACCACAGGCGAGCGTGGTTTTATCAAGTTCCCATGTATTTCTAGGGCGAAGTGACTGGTTTCTATGAGCGCGAACTTTAACAGGAAGTTCTTTGTTTACACGTTCTTTTAATTCATGGAGATTCTTTCTAAGGCTATCAGCATCTGCATAGCCAGCCATCAAGCGGCAGGCATTTTTTGCTGCAAAATAGGATGTTCTACCAATAGCTTCGTTTTTAATTTCAGTATCATGGTGTCCACAACCATCGGTAACCGCTATTACCCAGCCGTCTGAGATCGAGGCTGTGTAGCTTGCATCGAGTATGGCAGATTCTTTAGGCTTACCTGACTCATCGAGAGTGTCCTCTAATCTCTGTTTAGTATTATCAGTTGCAAATGAACTACCAGAGATCGTGCAGACATTTTTCTTTCTTGATGTTTTGAATCGTTCTTCATTTGTAAGACTAATGGGTTTTTCGATATCGGGATAGATGCGTTTCTGTTCGAGGAAAGTGCAAGAAATCGGTTGATAGCTAGAATCAATATTTAATAAAACATCTTTCCAATTGCGATAGGGATTTTTATCAGTGTTTAAGTCGCTATTGATAATCTCATTTTTCAACAGTTCTATTTTTTGGTTAATTTGTTCATCGCCTTTTGATTTTTCTCTTTGAAAGCGTTCATCAATAGCAAGGATGGCAGTGTATAGTTCTTCCTTAGTTTTTAAAGGGGCTAAAATTTCTCGCAGGTATTTCTGTGCATGTTTGGAAAAAGAGACTATAGAATCAATTTTCTTAGCATTTGGTAGAGATAAGTCTCTATCTAGTTGTGCGGAATAATTCTCTTGAAATATTTGATCTAAATTATTCTGTATACGCTGCAAATGCAAATCGTTGTCAACCTTGGTTTCCATAATTTCCCCAGATTATTTTTTCTATGTTACTCAATAGTGAGCATATTATACCTGTAAAACACTTAAGGAAAAATTATATGAGCAAAGGCAGGATAATGTTGACTTTGTGCCGGACAATTTTTTAAAAAACAGTCTCCTCTGAGACAAATAGTATACAAGTTGATATTTGATTAAACGATTTTATGCTTATTCTGTAATTGGTAAGTAAATCTCTCAGGTAATCGAGGC
>JACCSX010000291.1 GCA_013812775.1 Tatlockia sp.
GCAAAATTCCCAAACTAACAGCTATTTTTTGGTATTCCAAAGTGGAACTCAGAGGTGGCCAGAGGGTGGGCTAGTAATTGTGGCCCAACTATGACTTTAGTGGGCTAGTAATCGTGGCCGGTGACAACTATAGGGCATACTCTAAATGCACATCTATACCTATAGACTTTAGTTTGCGTCAATCTCAATTATTTTTTGTTATGGCTAAAAAGGGAAGGGCTTAAAAATTAATTGATCTAATGGAGTCCCACTAGCCTTTAGTAAATATAAAAAGACGCACATTTGACAAATGTCGCACATTGTCATACAATAAAATTATGAAATTAGAAAAATTACAATATGAATTTTCTGCTGAAAAGAACAAGGTCTTAATAAAGGATCGAAGCATTAGCTTTGAGGCGATTATATCAGCGATTAATAGTGGGAGCTTATTAGATATCCTGGAGCATCCTAATAAAATAAAGTATCCAAATCAGCAAATTTATGTAGTTAATATGGACGGATACATCTATTTAGTTCCTTCTGTAAAAAGAAACGCTGAGACTATATTTCTCAAAACAATTTTTCCAAGCCGTAAACTTACTAAATTGTATTTGGACAAAGAGGGCGATAATGATGAAACGACATAAGCTACCTAACATAAAATTAGATAAAGAAGAAAAGGAACTCCTGGAAACTATAGAAGAGGGTGAGTGGCAATCAGTAGAAGCTCTCGAAACAGAAACTTACGTAGCTAAGAGGGCTGCGGAAAATTACTTACGTAAAGAAGAGCGTATAACTTTGCGTATATCCAGTAGTGATTTAAGTCAACTTAAACAAAAAGCTGCCTACAAGGGTTTACCTTATCAAACTTTTATAGCTTCTGTTTTGCATGAATATGCAGCGGGTCATTTTGTTGATGTAGCTTCATCTTGAGCATTCTGCACTTTTTATTGAAAGTAAATTATTAAATGTAAGAAAGAAGAAAATAATCGGTGTCTATGCTCTTAGTAGTAATCTAATATAACTTTCTGAATAGAAAATGATAACCACTGTTAATAATTTGGCTATTATGACTAATAAATGGGTATTACTGGGTTTACTAAAAGAGCCACTTATACCTGGTTGGAAAAATTCATTTGTTTAATATGGTGCAATTTTTGAAGAAATGAGTTTCCATCAGAGAAGTAATTTACTTGTACCCTTCCTGTAATTAATCAATTATCAGTTTCTTGAATATTAGAGACATTTAAAATGAATGCAATTCAAATTATCAAACATACGAATGATTTTGGGGTACATTCATTTGTATTCAAAATACGCATAAAAAATGGCTTTGCTTATATGACACTGAATAAAAGGTTTTTACGCAATGCAAATCTTGGAGATTCCGACGAACAAATTATTATAATAGATAGTAATAAATTTTTAGAATTATGGAAAAATGACCCACGTAATTCCGAACGTTACCTTGCCATAGGAAACGAGGCAGTATGGCGAAAAGATTATAAATTTCATCATGCCGAAGAAGGATTTTCGTTAGGTATTAGTAACCCTGTACCTTTGGCTTATGTCCACTGTTATCTTACCGATTTTAATGAAAGTTTCGCCACCAAAATATTTAATAGTGTTATTGTTAAAAAAAATATGATAAAGAAAAGACCCTATTGTGCTTTCACTAATGGCATAACTCGAACTATATGGCTTCTTGCCAATGGAGCTGAATGTTTTCCGGTAATTACGGATAGAGGCGGTTATGATTTGTTTCAGTTTCATGCTGGTATAAGTGAATCAGATGAACTATTTAAAAACATTGAGGGCTTACTGTAACGGCTCGAGCAGTAGAAAAATAGAAAATCGAAGGTATATATACTGCCCAAGAAAAAATACCAAGCTACACTGGGGTAGCCGCTAACCCACAAGATTGAATCCAGCTTCCCCCCTGGTATTAACTTCTAATTTGACCACTTTTTTTAAAAATAGGAATCTAAATCCAATGAAACTCACTCAAACTGAAAATTTAATTTCTTTGTATTTCATGAGCCACATCAAAGCCATGGGGGATGGATTAAAAACCCAGTGATCATGGGAGGCTCTGTCATTGATTTCAGTCGTTTATAAAATTGAAGGTGATTATCAACCTGAGTTACTTTAATCTGTTTCAAGTAGTTCTCAATCTCTAAAAAAGCTTGTTTTGCGTCTTCTGTATATTCACAGGGATGCTTACCAATATCTTGACTAAACCCGTGGCGCAAGCGCCTGAGTAATTTATAAAAAATCAAATCCATAGAGAGATTATCTAAATCAGCGAAAGACACAAGCGGTGAAATAGGGATTCTAATGAGGCCTGGGACTAAAGACCATAAGTTTTGCCGACATCTGAACATCATTACACAGGAAAATCTTTAATATTTTCATCATATGACTCTTGAGCATCAGCTAATGACAATTTTGAATAAACTTCAAGCGAGGCACGGTTTTCATGGCCTGAGTATGGTTGTATTAATGCATCATCAATCCCTTTTTTCTTCAGCCAAGTGAACAAAAAATGTCGCAATTGATGTGGTGAAACCGTATGCGTAAGTCCTGCTATTTCACTGTACTTTTCTAGCATCCTTCGAATCCCTCGATCAGAGTAGGGTTTTTTCCAAGACGATTCAAATAGGTGCTTATACCCTGATTTTAGTGCATTTGAGGTATGTAAAGCCAATGTTTCCCGAAAACTTTTTGGAAACGGCACTTGTCGGTCTTTTTGACCTTTTCCTGCGACAATTTTGATCTGACAGCGAGTAAAATCAACATCTTCCAGTTTAATTCGAATAAGCTCACTTACTCGCACACCCGTATAAAGAAGTGTTTTAATAATCAACATATCCTGCATGTTTTTGGTTTGCCAGACGGCTTCATAGTATTTTTTTATTTCGTCTTCTGTTGGTACATAGGGTAATTTTTTAGGCGCGGCTTTAACGGATACATTTAATTCTTTACGTAAATGACTAAAAACCGATCGAAGATAATTATAATCAGGAGCTTCATGTCGAAAATATTTTACAATTTGCAATGCTTTTTTGTGTGGCCCAGTTCGTTTTTCCATATCAAGCTGCCTCATTTAGAATAGGATGATTGACTGCAAGTCTTGTTTCTAAATTTAAAAGAAAACCCCCATAGGGATTGAGGTGCTCATGTAGTAAGGGTGTGATGGCTCGCTTATCTTCCAGCGCCATTTTATCTAACCAATTTGACTCTTTAATCACTTGCTGGAGCATTAGCGTATTAATATATACCATGCTTAATTGGAGCAGATGCAGACAAAGCATTGACAGCTCAGCTTCTTCCGGTTTATTGCTACGCAATGCCCCTGTTTTACCATAGAAAATGAAATCATTAATACCGTTCCATCGCTCTACGACATTAAGACCTTCATGAATTTCACGCCGTAAACCCTCAGAGCTCAAATAACGACAAAGAAATATCGTTTTAATTGCTTTGCCAAGCTCGCTAAGCGCTTTATAAACAGGATGTTGTAAATTACCCCGTGTAAATCGTTTCATAATGGCTTCGGCATTGGCGGTCCCTAACTTCAAAGCAACGGTATATTTAACGATTTGCTCATATTGGGCCTCGATAATCTCCCAGTTAATCGCTCGTGATATAACCGGGGTAAGATAATTATATTTGTTCAAATCTTCTTTATTGGCAACATATAAGCTTTGCGAGTGGATGTTTTTAAATCGAGGGAGTAAATCAAAATCAAGCATATAAGAAAAGGCAAAACCAACCTCACTAGCGCCATGAGTATCAACATAATTTTTTTGTAAATCCATGTCGGTACAGTGGCGTAATAAGCCCTCAATCATTGATGCCACTTCAGAAGACGCACAGCTTTTTAGTTGCGAATATATGCATACTGATTTGGTATCGACGTGCCAATAAATCATTACACCTTTGCGATGGTAACGGGGATGCCATTGGCTCATCAGGTTTTGATCGGATGATGGAAAATGTTTTGAGTCAGAAGCAACCGATGTTGTACAGGACTGCCATATTTCTGGTGCACGAATTTCAAACAGTTGATTGATAATCATGCGGATAGCATCGCGTAGGTTATCTGGATCGAGATAGCGAAGTTTTACATGCTTTAAATCTTGGTAAGTAATACCCTCATTACCTACACTCACGCTTTTTAATCCAGTATTAGTGCCATAGCCAAGAATGGTAAGAAGCAGTCTCTTTTTTAAAGTCTCTTTATCTAATCCTTCTTTTGGGCCACTGGGTGTGAAGGCTTGTAAGAAATCCACAAATAAATCGGTTTCTTTAAGTACATCCAATAAACTGGTATTGGGCCAACGTTTAAACACCTCTTGCTTGATTGCTTCGAGTTGAAGTGGTGGCGGTTGTTCTAACAGCTTAGCGACTTTAATATGGCCTTTTTTTAAAATTTGAACGGTATTGTTCTTCGGAAGCCCTGAATCGAAATCATTCAAATGCCTATGAAGCTGTTGTTTAATATAACGAGTGAACAATTTTGCCACTTTCGTCTTGTTTAACAGATTGTAGTAATAATCCTTTTTTTCGCTAAAATCTTGTGGTAAATCTTCCTCGGGATTTCTATATTGATAGGCGCCTTGTACCCAAATTTCTTTGACTCGTAGCTTATCTCGTAAATTTCTAAGGACGCAAATCTCATAATTGATGCGATTAATACGCTCCTTTTGCTCGGTATCTTCAATAACAAAGGACTGATGTGATTTTCTCACGGCACCATCAATAGGGACCGCCAGATTTGTTGGATAATAGGTTGTGCCACTGTCCATCTGTGATTGAATTACATCTAAAGCTTCAATGATGGGCTGATAATGCGTATTCCGAGTATCAAATTCTAATAATTCAAGTACAGGGGTTATCATGCGACGGTAATGATGCACGTATGAGTTTCTTGCGCGCTCATGGACCAAGCTGTCGTAGGTGATCTGTTTTTCAGGATCTTTCTTGTGGATAGCTTCCAAGGTTTCTTTTGAAACCACCGAGTAAATGGCCGTTTTGATGACTTCATCTTCGCGCTCAAGAATCGTACTAATTAATGTATTGAGCAAGACCTTTCGGTTACAGTTTTTTTTAATTTCAATGACCTTTGATAATTCCTTTCTAAGCTTGTTTTCGCCTGATGTAATTATTTTTTTCGTTAACCTGATTAAGAGATCAACAAGATTATCAGTCACTTGCCTTTTTTTAATCAACGAAAAGATTGCAAGCAATGCATAACGATGACTGTCAGGCATCGCTTTAATAGCGCTAGGATACTTGGTACAAATAGTACGGTAATAACGCTGAAGCGATTTATTTGGGATATTCTGAAGACAGGTAGGCAAACTAAGTGACTGCAGAAATTTTAGTTTCTTTGCCTCACTGAGAATGGTCTCTAACGACAAACCACCTGGCCATCGTTTAAAGACAGACAATCTTGACATGTTATTTTGTTCAATCAATAACAATTCATCTAGAGAGGCTTTCGTATCAACGTTCAGCCCTATAAAAATAGTTTCAAATAATCGCTCTTCATATTGATGTCTGGCACTTTTAATAACTTGCTCAAACGCAGCATCGCCTGGACGTTCAATTTTTTGCTTGATTAAAAAATCAGACACGCGCTCTTTTAATTGTTCCAGATTCAATGTTTCTTGGGGAAATACGGTGTCAAATAACCAATTCTTAATCGATTCCTCATCTTTTTGACTGACTGCTCTTGATTGAAAATAATCTCTTATTTCAGCTCGATAACGTTCAATCGTTCTGCTCGTTACGGATTGATTCAATAATTTGGGAGATAAATCTAGCTGTTTGCTAATAATTTTAATAGCTCGTTGCGGAATATCAGAAAGTGTTTCAAAAAACAAATAATGATGTTCATAAAACTTGAGTAACAGTGCAAAATACAACCGCTGAGAGGCGTTTTTTATCTTAACTAATTCGACTTGTTTCTCAGTCAAAAACCAACTGAATTTACCTTGGCTGGTCGTCTTGAAATCAACGCTCACTATTGCGTGCATAAGTCTCCCGAGCAGCTTCAATGGCTTTATGAAATTTTTGTTCCAAAATTGCTTGCGATGGCAATTCACTCAAATACTGGGCAACATGAATGCCGCTTTGGTCCATCTTAAGGTATTCAATGTCGTCTTGATCTTTACCTGCGCACAGTATGATACCCAACGGTTTTTCCTCATAAGGTAATCGTGCATGCCTATCAAGCCAGTTGAGATACCACTCCATTTGCCCTTTGTAGGCTGGATCAAAATTACCCATTTTCAAATCCAGAGCGATGAGCCTCCTAAGGCGCCGATTAAAAAATAACAAATCAAGGTAACGATCTTTCTTGCCAGTACTCATTCTCTTTTGTCGTGAAACAAAGCAAAAATCTTCCCCGAGTTCTTGTAAAAATTCAACAATATTATCCAAGATCAAATCTTCAAGCTCTTGTTCACATTGGTAATTATTGCTTCCAATGAAACTGATGAAGTAAGGATCTTTAAATACGAGACTGCTGGATAAACTGTCATCTAGTCTCAGCGCCTCAATGCTGCTTTTAATTACAGACTCAGGTTCCTTACTGATGGCTGTTCGCTCATAAAGCATGCCATCATACCTGGCGTTTAAAATCCCGTACACTCCAGCGCTGAATACGACACATCTCCGTGTAGAACTCTCGTTTTAATGTTTCATCAATGGCACCAACCATAACAAAATGTGACCAGGACAATTGTTTCGACAGTGTTGAAACAATTTCACGGTTGGGGAATAGACGAGTAAATTTCAGCATCCTAGAGAGATTGACCTTCCCGTAACCACGCCCATATTCCAATGATAGCTGAGATGAGATGTTCTCAAGTACTTTGTCGCCATACGTTGCACGCTGTGAATTGAGGAACTCTTCATCAATGCGCCGGCCAATCATCCAATTTAACAAAACTTGAGTTGAATTGTATTCTCGAGCAACATGCTCTTTAGCTTGATGTATTAATTTTCGAATATCGTTATGCAACGCCGTTGATAAGAGTGTGATCTCACGATCTTCTTTGGGTTGTATTTCCCTTTTGTTTGGCATACTAAAAGTTCCTAGAAGCATGGGTATCGGCAGTTTCATGGGAAAAACGGCCCTAATTTCAGGAGCGAAGCGTAGCAGAAAAGCCAGAACGATGGAAATGTTTTTTTAAATCGGCACTTTTGTTCAGATGTCGGCAAAACCGATGGTCTTTAGTCCCAGGCCTACTAACTTTGATTGCCAAGTCGGTTACAAAACTATAAAAATAGGTTTTCATTGAATTTGTTCTAAAGGTTACAAATTTGGCAAATTTGATAAATTGCATATTTTTGTATAAAAATACGTTTGCAAAATAATTCGGGTTCATTATGTGGTTTTGTGTTAATTTTGATCAAACTTATCCACAGCTATTTGCAAAATAATGTGGTTTCATTTGCAAATTAATTCGAGCAGAGCTAAATCTGTTTGCAGTTCCTCACAGATATGCGGGAAAACCCTAAGCTGCCAAAGAAACTTTCAGCGACGGCGTTATACTACCCTACCCTTTTTCCATGGTAATCCCCGGTAATCGCATAAATGTATATTCAGCAAGACTTATTGCTAAGAAGTCCAGCAGCAAAATGGGGTGTACCACGTTATAAATCGTGTATTAGTAATAGCCTTTGGTAATGGAAACTGCGTATTTTTATATTTAGAAACAATTCCCCCTAGCACAGAATTTGTCTCTATAAGAGCCTCTATTTCGATTTCCTCGAAAAGTATTTCTTTGTTTCCATTTAAAAAATCAATTAATTTTTGGGCTGCACCAGTTTTTACTTTACAATCGAATCGATTTAAATTTCTAAAGAATGCGTTCAGTCCTTTTTCAGCATTACGATTGTATATATATATATTCAGTTCAGACACTAAATTATGTCGTTGACTTAATATTTGATTTTTTTCTAAAGTGGAAAAAATATAGGTGGATTTGTCATACCTATCTTTTAGTGTTGGTTCATCATTTTGTGTTGACAACCATTTTTGATCATCGAGAATAATTTTGATCTCTGGCGGCGGATTAATCATCTCAAGGTTTGGAGAACTGCATATCCCATGAATCCATTTCTTTTTCCAAAGTCCACTTTCCTTTTTCTCCATAAAAATAGAAATACCTTCATCACAAGATAGATTGCTTAGAGTTATATGTAGTGAATTATTTGCTGTATATTTTTTTGTACTCTTTAAGAGTTCTTCTTGCCTATTAATACCTGCGTCAAAGTCAATTGATAAAATAACAGTAGGATATATTGTTATATTTTGTCTCTTATCGTATTCCTCAATTGAGCAGTATGTTAAAAGTGTGGCGTTCAGATTGAGTTGCTTAATTAAAGTTTTAAATTGGTTCTTGGCATAAATAATAGGTTGATTTTTTCCAATTTACATCATTTATATAGGAAGGTTTCTTATACGCGGTATCAACTGCATGCAAAACAATTTTTTTAAATTTTAGATTAATTTTTTCTAATTCTTTAATCAATTTTGCAATAATAATTAATTCACGCAACAGTTTGCCAGAGCCTAAAGAAAAAATATTAATTTCAGGAATAATACATAATTCATTGGCAATATATTTTGCTGTCACTGACTCAAAAAAATCCAGGGTGTTTTTAAACCCAACTGTAACGTTTTTTTCCGGCTCAGTGGGAGAACGTGTTCTGTCAAAAAATCGACAACAATTACATTCCATTATGCTACTATATTCATCTAATGGTGAACAGATTTTCCGCTAGATTTTACTAATTTTTCAGATTGATTACTAAAGTGTCCAGTGATATTTTTAAAGAAATAGTAGACAACGGTGTATCTGTGTCCAGATTGTGTTGCATAATTTTGTTTTTTTGAGGCAGGTCATCGTTGAATGGAATTTTAATGTACTTATTTTCAGAAGATTTCGTCGAGACACTAGATTCATATACACTCTTCATGGGATCAGAGGGTTCTTTACCAAAACGAATTAATTCAAATCGTGATTTCATACGTTAATCCTTAGAATGCTTTAAAAGCATTATACATACCCTATATTATGCCAATATTAACAAATTACGATTATTTTCAGGTTCGCTTTGTGCCGGACAATTTTGGGTTTTCTCGCATATCCAGCCTTAACTGGCTACGACCAGCAATATTAGGGGTCGTGTGGAAGAACCACCAAAAGTGTTAATTCTGAATTAAACAGTCTTCAAAAAGTGTTTTTTTAGATGTTTCTCAAGCGCACTTACCTGCTCTTTTTAAAATTGTCCTTGCCAATAAAAGCAATGGGCTCCTAGGCAATAGGTAAATTCTGGCGAATTTATCAATCCATCAAGACATAATTTTTCAAGCATACCCTGTAAACTTGTATAG
The DNA here is from genome assembly GCA_013812775.1 of Tatlockia sp. Taxonomy (GTDB): domain Bacteria; phylum Pseudomonadota; class Gammaproteobacteria; order Legionellales; family Legionellaceae; genus Tatlockia. The sequence continues at coordinate 9,398 of JACCSX010000291.1, forward strand.
AATTTACAATTCGATTATAATGTGACCAAATTTAGAGGCTGCTCTTTATGTCTTCAAAGTACTTAATTATCGGAAAAAATCATGGAAATGTTAGATAGAATCCTAACTTTTGTATTTATCAATACTAAAGCTAAAGCAAGACTTTTTCGTCAATATAGTAGCGATGAAGAACATGTTCTGCAAGTAAATCACGCAAAACTAATCTATGAGAAACAAATTAAACGCTATCTTTTTGGTCTTGGCTTTTTTCTTTCATTTATACCGGGGACGGAAGCTTTTATTGCACGAAAAGAATTGTACACAAGCTTGATAACCCACCCAGCATCTTCATATGAGCTTGCAGATCCTATTCTTGGGGCACTATTAGGAACAATAACTAAATATACCTATTCAAGATTTGGTAGATTTAATTTTGATTTTGACGAAGCATTTTATAAAATAATTCATGGAACCGGCGCTAAGTCATGGTTGCTGCATCCCTTCAATATTTTTCAATATTTGGCAGGTATGCTTGAATTTATGAGAAATTTTTTTTGGCATCAATATGAATTTGATTCTTCTATAAATCAATTGACCCGTAGTTTTTTTGGAATTTTGCTTGCCATAGATTTTCTTTTGCTGGTTGCTGTAATTTTTTTATTAGTTATACCTACAGAATTTGTATTGAATGCAATTGATACCTTAATTTTTGATCCCATTCGCTTTATAGTTGGAGAAATTAAGCAATCTTATGATTATTACGATAAAGAATTTCTTTATGTGCCTACCGAAGAATATAATAAAGTAACCATGATAAAAGATGCCTTAAATACCTCGGCTCAAGAAAATCCACTAACTATTATTTCTGCAAATCAATTTACTTTAGAGATAACAAGCTCAGAAAAAAAGAATCAATACACCACTTATGCAAATGGATTTTTTTTCAAAACATACAAAAATGATCCTATGTTTCTAGAAAAAGATTACAAATCTATTGCTGCAACCCACCGTACTTTGGAAAATCTGGAACGATTTTATTTTTTTAATAAATCAAGTGCTACTCTTCCTAACGATGTAGTTAAATTGATTACAGCAACATCCCTTGAACCTGAAATGAACCAAATTGAATTGAAAATACAATTTTCCGTGTGAGACCAGGTCTAATGAAAAGACTCATCTTCCTCGTTATAAGTCCTGTTTAGGAACTTCCAAAAATGTTCAGCCTAAAAATCAACCATTTTCCAATAGTGTGTTGAGACAGTACTTATAAATATGCTCTAATAGAACATTTACTTCGAAATCATACCTATAGTTTTCAGCCAAATTTCTACTAAATGAGGCCACTTTGTTATTTCAAAATGGGTTCTACGTATTGCAAAGGCATGACCACCTTGGGCATACAAATGCATTTCTACTGGAACACCGGCATTTTTCAGACCAATATAATATAGAAGAGCATAGTCAATAGTGTCTACTGGATCATCTTGTGCTTGTAATAGAAACGTAGGAGGTGTTTCTTTAGTAAATTGAATATTTAGATTTAAAACAAATGGTTTGATAGATCCAAATTCATTGTCGTAATAAGTCCAGGTATAGTCTCGTTCATCAATCGATGGATTTGCTAATTTTTCTGCAAAGACACTAAAATTCTTCTGCTCAATAATCTCATAGCAATTTGGCCTGATATTGTCAGGAACAATGTCATGATTGGCAATAATTTTTAGAATCTTACTTGCTGTTTTTCGAGCAGGGTCTATTCCAAGCTTTGCTTCCAATACACAGGCTTGTGCATGAGTTTTGGCAGAATCTTCGTAAATACCCATTTTGTGAATAAAAAAAGAGGTCAGGTGATCGTTTAATTTAACAAAACGCTGCCAAACAAAGCAGATCAGATATAGTCTTGCCTTTTTCCTGTTTATTTTTTGAAGTATGTGAATGTCATAGAATTCAGCAAGCCCTGTATAATATTGAATGTTCTGCCTTGAGATGCTCAACAGGGGTATCACCATTTTTGCTTTATTGAATAAGACGAGAATTTTTCTTTGTTTGGAAAGTTCTTTCTGCATTTCTTTAGTATTAAAATTTTTCGGATCTTTTTTCAACAAGGTTAAATTGTGAAATAGGTCACCCTTTGCCAATAAGCTATCAAGGTCAGTTTTTTCAACTTTATTTAATAGACGTTCTAATTTTAAAGTCAGTCTGTTTTCCTCGCGACTAATAGCTTTAGAAACAATGCTCTGTAGAGTTGAATATTTAGGACGAATGATTTGATGTTGCTCACAATACTCAAGGAGTTCATCGAAAACAAATTTTGGCTGCAAATCACGGGTGGTTAGCCTTTTAGCATAACCGTTCAAATTAGCAATAAATTTAGCATCTGAACGTTTGGACTTATAAATATCACAAATCATTTTTTGGGCAGCGTAATGTTTATTAATATCAATATCTTTTTTAAAAAGTTTAGTCCCTGGAAAATGTTGATTGATAATATACAGCATATCGTCTTTTACTTGCTGAAAGGTAAATTTATAAAAATTTCTAGTTGCCCTAAAATATCCTATTTGCAGAAGGTAATTGATTTTATTGTTTACAATCGTCTGTTGATTTAGATAAGCCTCATCCTCTGACGTTATTTCAAAAAATAATTGACGGTCTTCGTCATCAATTTTAGGCACATCGTAAAGTAAACTTATTTCTTGTTGAGATAAGATGGAAAGATGATCACTAATAGCCACAGGATTATTCCAAATTAAAGTCAGTGAGTTTTTTGGCCAAAGAAACGAGTTAAAAAAAACGCTGGTTATTATTAACTAAACAGTTTGTTTCTCTGGAAACCGAGAAACAAAGGCTTTATAGTTAACGAAATTGGTTAATTCTATCAAAGTTAAAAAAACTTATAAATAGAAGGTATAATGAACGATTGTGTAAAATATGGATATGCCAGAGTTTCTACTAGAGACCAAAATCTCGATTTACAGATTGATGCACTTACAAAAGCAGGATGTCGGAATATAATTAAAGAAGTAGCTAAAGGAGCAAACACTGACCGTCCTACATTAAATGAACTACTGTCACTGCTAAAGTGCGGAGATACATTAATAATATGGAAGTTGGATCGTATGGGTCGATCTTTGCAGCATTTAATTACAACCTTTAACGAACTGATTCAAAAAGGAATTGGAATTATTAGCCTTCAAGATCCCATTGATACCACAACAGCTCAAGGCAGATTGATGTTTAATATTTTTGCATCTCTGGCTGAATTTGAAAAGGATTTAATTCGTGAACGTACCCTGGCGGGTTTATCCTCTGCACGCGCAAGAGGGAGAATAGGAGGACGACCTCAGGGTCTCACTAGGCAAGCAATCGAAAAAGCATGCGCAGCTGAAGCCCTTTATCGTCAAGGTGAATTAACATCTGACAAAATTGCGAAACAATTAGGAATTTCAAAACCAACATTGTACAAGTATCTTAAGCTTAGACGTGTTCCTATAGGATTTAAAAATATAGATTAACCCAATTTAGAAGAAAGAATTATTTATAATCGATAAATTAAATATTGTAAGTACAGCGTAAGCTGTTGGAGCCATGGGGCTCCTTCGGCTCGATATCGAATTCACTGGAATTGCGATATTTCAGATACATGCTGAGCATCAATAATCTCATCATTTGCGCTGTCTTCTAGTTGGTGCAACTCCGTATAAGCTTCTTGTAATAATTTAACATCAAAAAAGACCTTGCCGTCTAAATACGGGTTGCCCAAAGGTTCTTCCTTGAGAGCATCCGCGCTAATACAATTAGCCAAATATGTTAAAAGAAATACTGCTCCAATAGTGATTAGGGCAACTGCTATAACTAAAAGTAAAGACAGTAGAAATATTGGTAAAACTTCTGGGGCAAAAATCGCTAGAAGAATTGTTCCTACAATCACTCCAGCTACCAGAAACCCACAAGCAAGCAAAACTGGCGAAATATGATTCGATTTTTCGTATATTTTCGGGAAAGTTTGTACATACTCTGTTTGTGGTGCAATAAGAGTAAAGTTTCTTTTAGATTGTTCTGTTTTCTCCATTTTTTCTAATAATTCAATAACTGATCCATAATGTTCCTTATAAAATTTTTTGTTTTCTGGATCGTTTTTAATCAAATCTCTTGTTTTTGCTTCATAGATTTTTAAGTGCTCTAAAAAATTTCCCATTTTAATTAATTTATATGGTGGTTGATAAGTAAAAAAAACACAGTATGCTTCCCTAGGAAGTTTACGCCCTTTTTCCATTCTTTCCTTTCGATCCTTAAAATTGCTTATATATATCTCAAATCGTTCTTGCATGATCCTTTATTCCTACTATAAATTGGCGAGATCATCCATGATCTATATTTGACGTTCAAGTATATTTAATAATCTAATTGATCCATATTAAGCTTAACTGAACTTCAAAAAAATAATCGTTAACTCATATTGAGGGGTGAGGCTACCTTCAATTACATTCAGCCCTACTCAAAATCAGTGTACGCAATTGTTAGGAAAAAATGATAAAAATGTTGGAAATAATAATCAATGCAATAAAATTTTGGCTTGTGTATGACACAGCCTTATTATTAGCAGGCCAAACAATGTGGTCATGAGGCATTAGCTATGAAATTAAACATCATCCCCTGATGCTTGGCAACTTTTTAATATGCTTGGAATATTTACATTTTGCAAATCAGAAAAACTTATTAATATTCAGGAGGTTGCGAAATTACTATTAGACGATGAAACTATCAATGCTCGCTCTATAAGTCTTGCTGCATAAGGGTTATAACAGGCTATGCTGATAAACGAGCGCTAGATGGAATTAACCCCTAGTAAGCGTAAAACATCATCCCAATGTGGAATAACCCGGTCTATATTAGCTCTATTTTTTGCAAGAACATTAAGTTTCCCGTAATCAGCAAGAGGGTCTATCCGCCAGAAACGAGCGCCACCCATATCTGCTAATCTTGGGCTGAAACGATAACCAAGTAAGCGAAATAAGCCAAATACAATATCACTGTATGCGCCTGTGTCAGTCAATTTTAACAGGCTGTAATTCTGTTTGTTGCTCCAAAACAACGCCTAATAATATTAGGCTGTCCCGTAAAGTTCCCGGTACAGTAACAGCATTTAAGCCGGTTCGTTGATTAGAGATTAGATTGTACCAAGTGACACCACGACCTGATTTAAAATATTTTGGATTTGGAGCAGCGTGCACTGTTCTAACAGGTACAACAAAACGCATGCCATCAGCTGAAGCTATATCACCACCGCCCCATTTTTTTGCCAGTTTAATCTGATTTTGTGCCGCTACTAATATCGCATTGGCGGCTGTTATTGTTTCATCTCGAATAT
>JACCSX010000238.1 GCA_013812775.1 Tatlockia sp.
GCTAAGAGGAGTAAATCAGCTTTATGATTATAAACGTCTCGTTTTTGATGAGAAATTAGATTAAGCCACTGCCCATCATGTTTTAAAAATAATTTCATAAAACATTTTTGTATTTCATTGTCTCTAGGAATATCGCTAATGATATGACCGCTTGCAAGCATCAGATCTAAAATCGTTTGAAAATGTGCAGGGTATGCTTTATATAAGTCTTCAATAAAATAGCAATATCGTGGATATTCCAACTTTATTTTGCCCTCATTTATATATTTAATTAATTCATCCCCGGATAAAGCCAAAATCCATTGATGGAGAGAATTAACATCAAAATTCTTTAATTGCTCCTGATTTGCCTGTTCAAAGAAAAATTTACAAAGAGTGCTTAAGTCCATCTTAGACTCTTGAAGTGTATGAAAATCATAATAATCCCCATTCAAAAGGGAACGTTTTACTGAGTCTTTTTCAAGTAACTTCTCTATTTCTGTCCATTTAGCATAATTCGCAAGAAAGCTGATTAAAGAAAATTTATTTTTTAATTCGAAGATACCCTCTTCTAACAGGAGCTTTGACATCAATTCCGGTTTGCTTTGGGCGTTGTTAAAAAAGCTGCGGTGCAGTATATCGATTTTATCCATGAGATCTTTAGATGGAAACTCTTCGTCACAGAATTTCTTAATTAGAGGAATTAATTCGATACCCTGATTTGTATGACTTTGTTCAATTTGATTATCTTGCTGTTGTCTTTGATAACTATCCTCAAGAGTTTGTAAGCTGAAATGTAGCGCATTCTTAAGGAAAGGATTTAATGTTTCAGGTCTGATATTAGCCAGAACTATTTCAATAGTCTTTAATGCATACCAGTCAGTTATGATTTCTCCCTTAGGTAGCTCAGGAGAAAATCGTTGAACTTGCCAGCTGTTATTTTGAGAATCAAATAAAAATTGATACTTAATGGTTTCCACTTTATCAAAATGTGGGTCATAAACGACATCAAAAGTGGAGCTGACTTTATTGGATTTTTTTTGTGAAAAGAAATCATATAACTCTTTATTGTTATGATAAAGATGCCCCATTAACCGAATTGCAATAAATTTTATATCTAATGAAGATAATTTTTCACTTAAATCCAATTGGCTTGATGCATTATCTATAAAATCAATTACAACAGAATCGCCCACTTCAACAAAATAATCTGAAATATCAGCTGCTTGCCTTAAGCATGAATAATGCTCAGGTTTGGTTAACTCCTCTTTAATTAGCTCTAAATCATCGGATTGATTCAAAACATCTAGAATGTCAGAGGCTTTATTTAGAATTGAACCTAACTTTTCTTTGTCCAGGATTAATTGATTTAGCTCTTCTTTGTACTTCATAGCAGACCTCGGGTTGAGAGAAATTTATCATAAAAAATTTTGCAGATTATAACGCATTTGATCACATAGATAAAGAAATAAGCACATTTCTAGGTGAGTTGGGTATTGGGGAGAAAATTATACTTATTTTAATCCGATTTGATACTGGGAGTTTTACTAGCTTTCTATTATTGAGCTGTAAAAAAAGTTACGGGTGTTCTGGGAAATTTAGTACCTTCCTGCGAAGAAACCCAATATCCAAGCATTTTTAATAAAATTGGTTGTTCAAATTTTTTGGTGAATCCCTACACCTTTAATAAGTACTTTCTTCCAGATTAAAACAACGATAGAAATTTTCAGTTGTGTGCTTTGCTATTTCTTCATAGCTGACTTGTCGTAATTCACTTAAAGCTTGAGCGACGTATTTAACCAGTGCCGGATGATTTTGCTTGCCGCGAAAAGGGACTGGCGCAAGGTATGGTGAGTCTGTTTCGATTAGAAGGCGGTCTAGGGGAACTTTTTTTGCCACATCATGTAATATCGTTGCGTTCTTAAAGGATAGAATTCCTGATAAGGAAATATAAAAATTCATATCCAGGGCTCTCTTTGCAATATCCCAATTCTCAGAAAAACAATGCATGACACCACCAATGTCTTCTGCCTTTTCTTCTTTCATCAATGTTAAGGTATCTTCTGCAGGCTGTCTCGTATGAATAATCAACGGTTTTTTCGATGAAATTGCAGCTTGGATATGGACTCGGAAACGTTCTCTTTGCAGATCTTGAGCAGATTGAATATCAGATCGGAAATAATCTAGCCCTGTTTCTCCGATGGCAATGCAAGCTGGATGCTTAGCTAAATTAACAAGTTGTGAAGCGCTAGGCTCGCTTGCAATTTCTGAGTTGGGATGGAGACCAACTGAAATAGAAATATTAGGATAGGCTTCGGCAATTTGGCAAAGTCTTGGATAATCTGCCAATTCGACACAAACACAGAGAAAATGTTCAACACCATTTTCAATTGCTTTAACAATAACCTGATCCAGGTCGTTGTCGAATTCAGATAAATCAATAAAATTAAGATGGCAGTGTGAATCTACAAGCATGATTTGAGTTCTTTAGTTGTTTATATAATTTTAGCATAACCTAATAAGAGATTTTCCAATACCAGCAATTGATTCACGTTGATGTTGCGCCTTAAATTTTTGATTATTGCATTCAATTGATCAAGTTGCTGAAATAAATGGAAGGGCTGGAAATGCGCTGCTAAGAGCTGTAATTGTTCAGTCCAAATTTCCTTGTTGCGACTACCGTTAAGTTTATAATAAATGAGCTGGCAATTGACTAAATATAACAACCAGACAAGGTGATCAAAATCATAGGTGGACCATTTTACAGCCAGGGAACAACCTGAAATTTTATGAGTGAGAAGCTCTGTTAATCCTTCAATTAGTAAGGGTAATTGCTGAAATAATAGTCCTGTGCCAGAGCTTGTTTTACAGTTTTTCGCTACTGTTAAATAGTCGCTGTCTAAATCATTGGCTTGCGGGAATCGCCAAAGCTGACAACGGCTAATAATTGTTGCAGGTAAGCTTGAAATTTGTTCTGCAATTAAAATAAAGAATACGCCTGATGGCGGTTCTTCAAGAAGTTTTAATAGAGCATTAGCCGCTGCCACATTCATCTTTTCGGCAGGATAAAGAATAAAAATTCGTCTATCACCCAATTGCGGGGAGCGGAAAGCAAGGTTATGTAAATCGCGAATCTGATCAATTTTTATTTGACCCCCTGTTTTATCAGGCTCAAGATAGCAGAGGTCCGGGTGTTCCTTCAATTGATTCAAATGGCAGGACTTGCACACCTTACAATGATTTTTCTCATGCTGACAAAGTATGGATGCCGCCATTGCATAAGCGAAATCAACAAGATTAGCAGTCTCAGATCCAATCAAAAGCAAGGCATGGGGTAATCGAAGTTTTGCATTGTTTGTTTGAAAACGCTGCCATAAGTGGCTGTGCAATTCAGTTTCATTAGGTGATTGCATTGTCTGCTATAAAGCTCTTAAGTTTAGTTAAAATTGATTCTTGCACTGTTTCCATTGCAAGACCCGCATCTATAGATATAACATTTTGCATGGATTGAATCATTTGTTGGTAACCTTGACGAATCCGAGTAAAAAAGGAAAGTGTTTCTTCTTCAATTCTATCCATTTCACCGCGTTTTTTTACACGAAGAAGTCCGACCTCAGGCTCAATATCTAAATAGAAAATCAAATCCGGTTTTAATGATTGCAAACAAAAAGCGGACAATTGGCTGATCATTTTGATATCCAATCCTCTGCCCCAACCCTGATAGGCAAAAGAGGATAATTCAAATCTATCTGCCAGTACCCAGGCTCCTCGTTTTAGCGCTGGGCGTATTACATCTTCAACCAGTTGAACCCTGGCTGCATAAAGCAATAATAATTCACCGCGAGGGTCAAGGGTTTCCCCTTCTATTTTTTCTTTTATAATCTGCCGAATTGCTTCGCCAACCTGTGTTCCACCAGGCTCTCTTGTCAGGATAAGTTCAGGAGCAATATCAATAAGACAATCTTTGATGGTTTTAATAGCTGTTGATTTACCCGCTCCCTCAAGCCCCTCAACTACGATAAAGCGTCCCTGTTTAGTCATTGTGGCCTCTTCTGATAACGTAATATTGCTTCTTTTTGTTCCTCATAACTAGCTGAAAACTGATGCCCACCATCGCCTTTTGCCACAAAATAAAGGTAATTTGAAGGTTGCGGATGGGCTGCTGCGTCAATAGCCTCTTTACCCACCATTGCTATAGGTGTTGGCGGCAAGCCGCGATGGATATAGGTGTTATAGGGTGAGTTGATACTCATATCTTCATGGCTTAACCGGCCTTTATAATTTTCACCCAGGGCATAAATTACAGTTGGATCCATTTGGAGGGGCATTTTTTTGTTAATACGATTAACAATCACACCTGAAATTATTTTTCTTTCTTCCGCCAAAGATGTTTCCTTTTCCAGAATTGAAGCAGCAATTAATAATTCATAGGGAGAATTATAAGGCAAAGCGGCGCTACGATTTCGCCAGCTTGCTGCAAGGTAGTCTTGTAATTTTTGATTGGCAAGCCGCAATAAAGGCTTAGCTTCCGAGCCAGCATTGTAATTATAAGTATCAGCAAGTAGTAAGCCTTCTGCACTTTTATAATCGGCTTTAATAGCTTCCCAGTCCTTATCCTGATAGTGCAAGTAAGGGGCAACTTTAAGATTTGCATCAACTTTGTGCAAATTAGACCCTTCTATAATTCGAAATGATTTAACCATTACTAATCCAGACTCAATTTTGTGAAGAAATTGTTGCAGAGTCTCGCCGGGCTTAAGTTGATAAATTCCAGCTTTCAGGTGACGCGCCCATCCTTGATATCGGATTAGCAGGCGATCGAAACGAGGGGATTGAATTAGCTGCTTTGAGGCAAGCATCTGCAGGAATAATGAAACTGTAACGTTTCTATCAACAATAATGGTAACTGGAGGCGATGGTTCAATTAAGAGTGGCTTTGATTTTAGGAGGTAAATTTCATAACCAAGTATTGAAAGAGTTATAAAACCTAATAATAAGCAACCTAGTAAGACAGATTTAAACCACCGCCCTTTCACATCTAAACCCGCTTAAATACTAAGCTTCCGTTTGTGCCGCCAAAACCAAGCGAATTAGATAATACATAGTCAATTCGTCTTTTTTGTGGTTCATGAGCAACATAATTTAAATCACATCCTTCATCGGGATTATCTAAATTAATTGTTGGCGGAGCAATTTGATCAATAATCGCAAGAATGCTAAAAATAGCTTCAACAGCACCCGCCGCGCCTAATAAATGTCCAGTCATTGACTTTGTTGAGCTTATAGCTAATTCATAGGCGTGTTCTTTAAAGACCTGTTTAACGGCCTTTGTTTCATTCATATCATTGAGATAAGTGGAAGTTCCATGAGCATTAATATAGTCAATTTGCTCAGGCTTTAGGCCAGCGTCATTAATAGCAGCCAACATTGATCGGGAGGCGCCATCCGCATCCTCATCAGGCGCTGTGATGTGAAAAGCATCCCCTGACATGCCAAAACCAACTAATTCAGCATAGATTTTTGCACCACGTGCTTTTGCATGTTCATATTCTTCAAGTACGAGAATCCCAGCACCTTCACCCATCACAAAACCATCACGATCTTTATCCCAAGGACGCGAGGCTTTCTCGGGATCGTCGTTACGCTTGGATAGGGAACGTACAGCTGAGAAACCAGCCAGGCATAGTGGGGTTGTCGTCATTTCAGAACCGCCGCAGACCATAACATCAGCATCACCATAGGCAATCATGCGACCGGCAAGACCTATATTGTGTGTTCCCGTTGTGCACGCCGTAACAACCGAAATATTGGGGCCTTTTAATTTATGCTTTATAGAAATCTGTCCTGCTACCATATTTATAATTCCAGCAGGAATAAAAAATGGAGATACCCTACGAGGACCTCCACTCACTAGTTTGTCTTGATTGTTAGTAATTGTTTGAATCCCGCCAATACCTGCGCCAACGGCAACACCAGTACGACAAGATAGCGCTTCATCGATAGTTAACCCGGAGTCAGCAAGAGCTTCATCTGCCGCAGCTATTCCATATTGAGTGAACATATCCATTTTACGAGCATCTTTAAGTGGCACGTGATTTTCTATGTTGAAATTTTTAACCTTTGCCCAAATTTTGGTTGAATAATCACTAGTGTCAAAATCTTCAACCAGACCAACACCGGATTTTCCAGCTAAAATATTTTGCCAGGTTTCTTCAACATTTAAACCGACAGGGGTAACCATACCCATGCCGGTCACAACAACACGCCGCTTAGTCAATGAGAGCTCCTCGAAGTATCAGGCTTCTGCTTTATTAAGATTGGATTCAATATAATCAATTGCTTCTTGAATAGTAGTAATTTTTTCAGCTTTTTCATCAGGAATTTCAGTTTCAAACTCTTCTTCCAAGGCCATTACTAATTCAACAGTATCAAGGGAGTCGGCGCCTAAGTCATCAACAAAGGATGCGTCATTTCTCAACTCTTCTTCTTTAACACCCAACTGTTCTATAACGATTTTCCGAACTCGTTCTTCAACTGTACTCATAACTTGTTTTTCCTCTTAGTTAAAAAAACCCACGCAGGCTAGTTTATTCAATTATTGAAAGAACGCAAGCCCATTTAATCCATATACATGCCACCATTCACATGAATGGTTTCACCTGTTATATAATTTGCACTATCAGAAGCCAAAAAGGCAACTGTTTCTGCAATGTCTTCAACGCTGCCCAA
>JACCSX010000241.1 GCA_013812775.1 Tatlockia sp.
CAGTGGCGTCGTGCTGGCAGTGTAGCTGAACCGGTGCAATCATTTATATATGATCCGGAATATACTTTTTTTTGGTATATGCCTGCCCAAGCAAATGATATAAAAGCAAGTGATATAAAAGCTGAAAAATATATCAAGAGAACTCGCTGGCACTCAGGTACTAATGCTATTGCAAAATGTATACCAACCAGTTGGTTTACAGCAGGTGGTGTCCATTCAGTCCATTCGTTTACCTATTCTACACCCAGCTTTACTAAACAGATTGGCAATCGAATAGCTGTAGTAGCTGCAGGCGGCTTAAAAAGTGTACTTCTCGTGCAAACAGGCACTGACAAAAATACTGTTTTTACACCGTTAATCGGTAGTGGTCCTGCTCAAGTAATGACCAATGCTTCTTTAGAGTCATTTTCAGGGAACTCTCAAGCTCTTGAGATTTCTGGTGGTGATTTAGCTAAAGTGGGTTCAATTTCTTGTGTAGAAGTTATAAGCGATGGTACGTACGGTTGGTTGCTTGTTGGTGGCAGCAGTGGTCTGGCTGTCCTTGCTCGCCCTGATGGTAGTGGTTGGCCAGTTGATCCGGGTTTGGGAGCCAATTTTTCTGGGTTGACCTCTGATATGGCATGTAAGTTTTTAGGCCATTGGCGTGGTATTAGAAAAATTGTAGCACGTGATAACAGAGCTTATATTTTAAGTTACGAAAAACTTGAACGTATAGAAGTTAGTGCAAAAAACTTTGTTACAGGAAATCTGCATGCTGTAACGTTAATTAAAAATGATCAACATCATAAGTTTTATCTATCAGATATGGTTATAGCTGAACCGTATGCTTTTCTTGCAACAAGTTCTGGCCTCTTAAAATCAAGCGGTACAAGGTCTTTAGCTACAGTGCAGCATGCACATGATATTGACTGGCAATACTTTGAATTACCGTGCTCAGCTGGTTGGCAGCAGCATAGGGGGCCTGTAACACGCTTATTTGCTGTTGAGGCAGGAAGTAAAAGTATGCTCTATGCTCTTAACGGGTATGTGCATGGTGAACAAGCACGACTTTACAGAATAGCTTTCGATGCAGCTACAGGGCACGCTAATCTGCTGCCTGATTATATGTATCAAAATGGAGAACGGGGCTTTTTTGCTTCTCTAGGGGATTACCGTACTCATATAGTAACTGATGGATCAGTAATACTTGCTACTCGAGGAGCACAAGGCGATGATGGAGCGCTGCTTGAAATTTGGCCTTCATCATTAAAAGCAGGCACTAGTTTTGCAAGTAAAGACACTAAGCGAATTGTTCTTAAAGAAGAAAGCCGTACTATTGGACGGTTAATATACGATACAACACTAGGCACCTGGTTAATTCCTGGTGAATTTGGGATTATGCTACATGAATAACATACAAAAAATACTTAAAAATTTGTCTTTGGCACTTGTGCTTGGTGCTACAGGAACTGTCGTTGCTCTTGCGCCGCTTAATATTTTTAGACCAACAGATAGATTTCTTATACCACCTGTGTGCCCCGGGAAAAACTTTCAGTTTACCGTTGGTTACGAACATGCTTTATGTGTACGAGCTTTTCAAGATACTGAAGATTGTTTTGGTCGAGTAAGACGCAGATCGCATGAAGGTCCTGTCAACCCGCTACAATTATGGCAAAATAGTCAAAATTTACATGCTGCTTTGCGAACGGTTACTCTTAACGAGGCTGCAGGGGAACATGATTTAGCACAGCTGTTTAATGATAATGAAGGTTTTAACTGTGCAGGTGAGTTTAAGCCTTATGGTCTCTTTAAAGTTAAGACTAATCTTATGTTTGCTGCTCGTTGGCATTATAACTATGGACTGAGTTTTGGACTGTTTTTACCTTACTATCAAATGGAACTCAGTAACGTTTCTTTTGTTGAAGAAGAAAGTGAAGTCTCTTTTGAAGAAGCAATGGGCAAAAAACTTACTACATTAGCGCGTGAGCGTGGCAATCTTTCACTTAATGGCTGGAAAAGACAGGGCATTGGAGATTTAGTTGCTCAAGGTACTTGGAAACTTGATCATCCTCAAGCAAAACCTTTTTTGCGTTGCGTGAGCAC
>JACCSX010000009.1 GCA_013812775.1 Tatlockia sp.
CTCAGGTTGAAGTAACTAAAATGATTGTAGAAGGGATCTCTACAATCATAAGTTCTTTATTGCCAAGCACAAAAGCAGCTTGTTTAAAGCTAATTGATTCGATTGCGGAGCTGAATCCTAAATTAACATTCAGCTTATTAGGTCAAACACTAGAAATAACCACAAAACAAACAACAGAGAAAAGTATCTCAGAGCTGTTAGTAGCACTCGACCAATTCGCCTCGAAAGCACAAAAATCCTGTGTGGTCATTTTTGATGAATTTCAACAAATCGGAGAGTTGAAAGAAAACCATGCTGTGGAAGCGGCTATTCGGCATGCTGTTGAACGAAGTCAGTGGGTTAGTTATATTTTTTGCGGCAGTAAACGGCATTTATTAAACGAAATGTTTAGTGACAAGTCTAGACCGCTCTACCATCTTTGTGACTTGATGACCATCAATCGTATTGATACAGAAAGTTACCATCATTTTTTGAATAAAATGGCACATATAAAATGGAAGAAATCGTTGGAACATGATGTTATTGAGGAAATTACACATTTGGTTGAAAATCATCCCTATTACGTTAATGCGCTCTGTCGTCGCCTCTGGAGGGGTGAAGGGACTCCGACACTAAGTGACGTTAGGAATTCTTGGGATAATTATGTGAATCAGCAACGAGATTGGATCAGCAACGACTTAGCTCAACTTACATTAAATCGTCGTAAAGTACTTACGGCCTTGGCATATGAGCCAACGCATTTGTTTCAAGGACAGGAATTTTCAACGAAGGTTGGTTTAACACCTTCCAGTATTAATAAATGTATTATAGATTTAAAGAAATTAGATATGATCTATCAAGATAATAATGGTTATTATCGTATATTAGATCCATCCATTGCTTATTTTATTAGGCAACATGCAATTAGATAAGTGGATAAAAAAGGTGCTTAATATTATATGGGTTTGTTGATCATAGATTGATGAATTAACTGAGAGTTATTGGAATATAGGTAAGGATTTATTTTTACATTTAAACTGTCAATATAAATTATAATATGGCTCTTCTTGGATGTATTTAATTGATGAATTAAGCTTATAAATTGTTCAAATACATTGTTTTCAATGAAATTATAACGCCTGTAAAAAACTTCCCAACTAGGAATCTCAGAAAAAAGGGCGTGAATATTGGAGCTCACTTTGGATAATTTTTCAAAAAAAAGATTAATTTCATACTTTTGCTTTTTGCCATTATTTAAACCGTTTAACGCTTTGGCAAAATTTCCAATTAGTTCTTTAAAATTTGTGGATTTTAAAGCTAAATTACAGGCTTCTTTGACCTGATAAGACACATTTTCTGATTGAAAATTGGATTCGCAACTATTTTTTGGTGAAAAAAAACAATTTTGATTTTTGACTAATAAAGATTGGCCTTTCTTAAAATCGAAGCAAGAGCGCAATGAATCGATTGCATTAATTATCCAATCTTGCGCCTTATTTAAAGACTCTTTGTCTAAATCATCAATTAAAAATACATAATGCAATACATCCTTTTTCCATACTTTGAGGCAACAATCTCCTGCTTCTATTGTAGGCCATTCATTGATAAAGATGATAAAGTCCAAACTATATAAATAATGTGTACCCAGCATTACATTAAGATGAACCTTAATTGGCTTCGATCCTTTGCTGACGTTAGGTTTAAGAGCTAAATCCTGCTTTTTCCATTCACTTATATTTGAGGTCTTTAATAGCTTTTCAATGCCTTCTCTTTTTTCTTTAGGAACTTTTACGATTGAGTACTCAAGTTGGAAATAAAGGCTATCATTTTGACGTCGGTAGTTGGTATATATAGTCTTATGAATAGTGAAATTTCGTATTTTATGAAATGTCTGGCCTTGATTCGCTTTTAGAAAAAATAGTTGAAGTTCATCATTATCCCAAAAATATTTAGGTGTGAAGTGGTATGGATCATGATGGAAATTAAATAATAAATCGTGAGAGAAGGTGAAATATTGATTAACCTCAAAGCTCCTGTTTTTTGCTAAAATTTCATGATGTTTTGCTTGAATGTTTGCTGCATTTTTCCTCATTGTTTTGAAATAATTATTCCAATAAAAATAACTATGATCAGCAGACAATTTAGACAAGGATTGAATACTTTCAATGGCCACTAAAAAGGGTTGCGTTTTATTGGTTATATATAATGAAGGGGAACAGTTGGACCTGGTTTCTGCCAATGCTTCGCAATGGATTAACGTTAAATGTCTTTTTGCGATCAAAACCAATCGTTTCGCCTCATCAAAATGTGGTTTGTCTTGATTTAATTCTGAAAGAATATGATTAAGCGTCTCTTCAATTTGCTGCAAGGGATTATAACGGTCCAAGCAATTATATTGCCTGGCAATTAAGGATTGAGCATAGTAATCATTATTGAGGGTATCTACAATTAAACTAATTAGTGATTCCAGCAAATAGGCATGTCCTGCATTATCGAGTTGCTGATACAAAAGCGGCGGAAAACCGTCCAATAAATACAGTTTGCTTAGAATTTCACCTTGCTCTTCTAATTTTTTGGCGACCTTCCAAGCCAAGGTTGTACCAAAGGAATAACCTAATAATTCATAAGGACCCTTTGGTTGAATTTTTTTTATAGCTTCGAGATAACGTTGAGCAGCTTCATCCAGGCTCTTAGGGAGAAATTTTTCATCAAAAATTGATGGATCGGACAGACCATAAACATTACGCTTTAATTGTTCTGCAATCTGTATCGCCAAATAGCGATAAGTAAAATAACCCTCTCCAAGGATGGGTGGTAACATATAAAGATTAGCCGTATAGAATTCCTGGGTACATAAAGAATTAATTAGCGCCGTGTTTTCTAAAGGACTGTCTAAATCTCTCGTTAATAAATATTCGGTTAGATCAAAGATTGTGATGGTTTTAATCTTTAATAATTCCGAATAGCGGAAATTGTCTTTGAGCTTCTCTTTAATTTTTTGAGCAAATTTATTAGCTAAAAAAGAATCACCGCCAGAAAAAATAAAATCTTGTTTAATTGATACAGATCCAAGATTGAATATTTCACACCATATTTCGGTTAAGACTCGATGATAATGAGCTCTTTCATCATCAAATTCCTCACCTAAATTGTCGTTTTCAATAAAAAAATTCTCATTGAGTGAATCAAGACGTTGCGTTAATAGCTTACGATCTATTTTTTGGCTCTGCTGTAAAATTGGCAGCTCGGGAAGAGCAATAAAAATGGGTATTTCTTCCTTCTTTAAATTTGATTTTAAATACTGTAAAAAATCGACTTTATCTATTTCATGATTGAGTTCTAAATAGGCAAAAGGCTTATCTTGATCCATCCATTTTTTTATGACAACAACCGCTTTGAAGGCTGTTAAGGAATAAGTCTGAATTGTCTGTTCAATCAAAAAAGGGAAAATTTTCACGCCATTTACCTTAGCGTGACAGTCATCGCCTGCTCTGCCTTCAAAGGATAAAAATTGAATAGAAAGCTCTGAAAATTGATCACCGCTGTCAAACACTCTGATTGCCTGACCTCCAATGTTTATAATAGGAAAGGATTTTTCATTCAGCTCATTTGAAGCTCCCAAATAGCCTTCTGATAAAAAAGGTGATTCAATATACAATTTTCCTTTTATAATATGTGATTTCACTGGATATTTTGGACTTGCAATGGGAACAACCGATCTGTTTTTATCCTCAGATAATAAGCCATTAACTTTTAAAATAGACATTCCAAAAGTAGCTTCAGTAGGACCGTAACAATTCCAAAGGTTAATGTCATATTCTTCACATTGCTTAACTAACAAGGGTGAGCAGGCATCTCCAGTAACCATGAGGTGTTTTAACCCACGAAGCTTTAACTCTTTAAGAAAATAAGCGGTGTTTTCTTGATTCAATTGCGAAGCAATAAGGATGAGGCAGGTTATTTGGAATTTTTGACAAAATTCAAGAATCGACTCCATGTCTTTACGTTCTGTAGAGTTCATTAAGTAGAGTGAGCCGCAACCTGCGAAAGCACGAACATATTCTGAAATTCGCGCATCATAGGCGGGTGAACGGGTGCATAAAATCTTATCATTTACATTCAAATCTAATTGTTCCCGTTCAATCTCCGCCCAATAAATGAGACCGTCGCCTTGAATAGGAATCCATTTGGGAGTTCCAGTTGAACCTGATGACGAGATTATATAACTAATAGTGGGTTGTATAATTTCAACAGGTTGAGGATTAGATGATTGTATCGTTGCTAAGGTTTGAGAATTAATAGATAGGGATATTTCAGAGCTGAAATCATCTAAAAAGTTTTCGTCTAAAAGAATTTTTGCACAGGATAGCGACTCCAAACCATATTTTATCCGGGCAAGGAGCGTATCCAAATCAAAAGGTAAATAGGTTGCACCAATTAGGTTCAAGGCAAGAAATAAAAAAACATGAAGATCTTCATTTTCTGTTAAAACAGCGACGATTTGATTCGGTTTTATACCCGAACTGAGCAAATAGTTGGCCAATTTGTTTGCAATATCCTCAACTTCCAAGTAACTAAGCTCAAGTCCTTTTGAGGTAATAATTGCTCTGCCATTAGGATTTTGTAAAAGAGCGTCCTTAAAAATCTTATAAATCATAAGATTTGATTAAAAAGATAAACATAAAATAAGATTTAGACATCATTGTATTCATTTAATATAAGCACAAAATGGTATAATAATATACAGTTGTGTATTAAATGTCAATTAATCCGGATTAATGGAGAGTATTCATTTAACTGTGTCAGCGGCTGATTTACCTCAACTCTAAATCCAATCTTCCATCAAAGAATATTTGGAGTTGCGAAGCGATAAGTGCCCAATTATGCATAGGTTGATTCCATTTTTC
>JACCSX010000247.1 GCA_013812775.1 Tatlockia sp.
TAGTGGCGGTCTTGATTCGACAGTATTGCTCCAAAATCTTTCAACACAACCGACCTTAATCAACAAATTGGTAGCCGTTCATATTAATCACGGCTTAAGTATAAATGCCTTTCAGTGGCAAAGCCATTGCCAGCAGTTTTGTAAAGAATTGGGTATTCAGCTGATAGTAAAGCAGGTTGACTTTTCAAGGCTTGCTAATATTGAAGAGGCGGCGCGCAAAGCCAGGTATCAAGCTTTTGCAGCACTACTTTCAGAAGAAGATTGCCTGATTCTGGCGCATCATTTAGATGATCAGGCTGAGACCTTGCTATTACAGCTTTTTCGGGGAGCTGGGGTAGATGGCCTTGCTGCTATGCCTGCCAGAAAAAAATTTGCAGAAGCGACTCTTCTTAGACCCTATTTAAAATTCTCTCGCCAAAATCTGGAAGACTACGCTAAAGCGCATCAGCTAGAATGGATTGATGACGAATCAAATCAGAATCTCGCCTTTTCCAGAAATTATTTAAGGCAGAAAATATTACCTTTAATAGGCTCTCGTTGGCCTGCTGTTGTTAGAAACTTAGTACGAACCACCCAGCATTGCCAACAGGCACAAAGCAATTTGGAGGCTCTAGCCAAGATTGACTGTCCTGAGCTAAAGGAGCCTTCAACAACCTTAGCTCTTGCTTCACTAAGTGGTTTGGATAGGGCGCGAATTGCCAATGTTTTACGTTTCTGGTTCAAGTTAAACAAGGTGAAAATGCCCGGAACACTTAGTTTTAATCGTCTTATTACTGAAATGATAGAAGCAAAAAATGATGCCAGACCGTTGATTGCCTGGAAGGGCTATTGTGTTCGACGTTATCAGCACAAACTTTATCTTATGCAAGACAAGGAAGAGACTGTTTTGAGCTCGCAGGTCTGGACTTGTTTTCCAAAACCCTTGGTTATAGAGGGTTTGGGTAAAATAATCGTGAGAGAAGTGGCACAGGGTTTTCTATTACCAGGGCAGAGTCAGATTGAGATTCGCTTTCGTCAGGGTGGAGAATTATTTAATTGGCATGGTCAAAATAAACAACTAAAAAAATTACTGCAAGAATGGCAGGTTCCTACCTGGTTACGTGATCGGATTCCTCTTTTTTACATTAACGGGCAATTAGCCATTGTAGTGGGTTATGCAGTGTCTGATCTTTTTTTTGGGGAAAGTGCGCCAAATTCCTCGCCTTTAGAGCTTGAATTATCAATAGGCCCTATTATAAAGTAATTAATTGAATTAACATCAAAAGTTAAGTGGCAGAGACTTACAAAGGAATGTAATAAGTGGGGATTATTAAGCTTCAAAGCATGGTTAGTATAATAATTTTACTATCTGTTTTTTTGACAGCTTGCATGGTTGGACCTAATTTTCATAAACCTCCGCCACCCAAGGTAAAAGGCTATGAAGAACGTCCACGCCTTCCTGCAAAAACTGCGCAGGCTTCTGGCCCAGGAGGAGAGGCACAGGTCTTTCTTAATGACAAAGATGTTCCTCTACTCTGGTGGGAATTATATCGTTCTCCAGCTATTAATAAATTAATCCGACGAGGATTAGCCTGTAGCCCAAATATAGCCTCTGCCACGGCAGCATTACGACAATCACAAGAAAATTTGAATGTACAGATTGGTAACCTGTTATTTCCTGCCGTGGATGCTAATGCATCAATTCAACGGCAACGTTACTCAACGGCTACTATAGGTGGCGGGGATGTATCTGGTAGGCCAAAGGCTATGACCTTCAATCTTTATAATGTCTCTGTCAATGCAACTTATAATCTTGATATTTGGGGCGGTTCGAGACGGCAAATAGAATCCTTTGCAGCCAAGGTGGATTATCAGCAATTTCAAGTGATTGCCACTTACCTTACTCTGACTTCAAATATAGTAACAACGGCAGTAGCTGTAGCCTCTTTTCAAGCCCAGATTGACGTCACTCGTAAATTAATTAAGGAACAGCAGTATCTCTATGAAATTTTAAGCAAACAGTTTAATTTAGGAGCTGTATCGAAGGCGGTTGTGTTAACACAACAAACTTTGCTTGAGCAAACCAGAGCAACACTGCCGCCTTTAGAAAAGAGCTTATCCATAAATAAACATGCTTTGTCTGCACTTGTAGGTGCCTTCCCTGATGAACAGTTGCCAGTCCTAGATCTGAATAAACTAAAACTTCCTATCAAAATACCGGTGAGTTTACCTTCAATGCTTGTCCGTCAACGCCCAGACGTGCGAGCTGCAGAAGCAACGATGCATGCCGCCTTAGCAGAAATAGGAGTTGCTACAGCCAATTTACTACCGCAAATTACACTAACTGCCTCCTATGGGTTTGTAAGTACCAAACTTTCAAACTTATTTTCCCATGCAAATAGTGTATGGAGCCTTATGGCCCAGGCTGCCCAACCCCTTTTTCACGGCGGTGCTTTACTTGCGCAGCGACGTGCTAACATTGATGCTTTTCAACAGGCGGAAGCCCAGTATCGTCAGACAGTGTTACAAGCTTTTCAGAATGTTGCTGATGTCTTGCGTGCATTAGAGACCGATGCTCGTGCACTTAAAGCGCAGGATATTGCTGAAAGGGCTGCGCGACAATCCCTTCAACTCACTATGCAACAATATCGTTTAGGTGCAGCAAATTACATTAATTTGTTAAATACCCAACAACAGTATGAACAAACGCGGATTAACCGAATAAAGGCACAGGCAATGCGTTACGCGGATACAGCAGCCTTATTTCAGGCTTTGGGTGGTGGATGGTGGCACAAGCCATGGTGTAAGAAAGAGTGTCTATAAATCGGTAGTTTTGATGGTCAGATACTTAGGTTATCTGGATAAATTTTTTTGTCTTTTAAGAGAGAGATTTTCTTGAAAAAACAAATGCTTATTATGTTAGTTTTGGTGGCCATAATATTCAGCCTGATTTTTAGTTGGAAATATTATCAAGCGCTCATGACTCAGCGATATTTAAAATCTGTGAGTTCGCCAATAGTTACGGTTTCAACTATGAAAGTAACTGCTTCTTTATGGCAACCGAAGTTGAAAGCAGTAGGAGGTTTGCGTGCTCGTGTAGGAGTGAACGTTACAACGGAACTTGCCGGAATGGTGCAAACAATTTATTTCACACCAGGAGCTGAAGTAAAGAAGGGTCAGGTATTGGTGCAACTGAATGCTGCTACAGAAATCGGCTTATTACATTCATTAGAGGCTCAGGTGGAATTGGCCAAAATTACTTATCAACGCGATAAATTACAATATGCTGCCCATGCTGTGGCGAAGCAAGTTGTTGATACTGACGAATGGAATCTTAAAAAGCTTCAAGCACAGGTTGAAGAGCAGAGTGCCACAGTGGAAAAAAAGACCATAAGAGCACCTTTTTCAGGACGATTGGGTATCAATGCTATCAACCCTGGACAGTATTTAAATGTGGCTGATAAAATTACGACTTTGCAAGCCTTAGACCCCATTTATGCCGATTTTTTTCTTCCCCAACAAAGTATAGCGCAACTAAAAATGGGTCAGTCCGTTACAGTGACTATAGATACTTTCCCAGGCCAAATCTTTAACGGAAAAATTACTACTATTCAACCTGCGATAGACATAAGCACACGTAACGTAGAGGTTGAGGCAACTCTCCCTAATCCCAAATTAATGTTAACACCAGGTATGTTTGCCCAGGTAGAAGTTGACGTTTCAAGCCCCAAAACCTACATAACGGTGCCGCAATCAGCAATAAGTTTTAATCCCTATGGTGATATTGCCTATATCGTTCAAGACGAGGGTAAAAAGGATAATAAAAATCAGCCAATTATCACAGTGAGGCAGGTTTTTGTGACGGTAGGTGAAACTCGAGGTGATCAAATCACTATTATGAAAGGTTTAAAAACTGGCGACACAATCGTTACTTCTGGTCAACTTAAACTAAAAAATGGCAGTCGTATTGGTGTAAATAATACTATTCAACCAAGTAATCAGGCAGCACCGAAGATAATTGAAAATTAATTGCTAACCTAATAAGGACTGTAACGCATGCAGTTTACGGATATATTTATCAAACGCCCAGTTTTGGCAACAGTAATCAGTCTGTTGCTTTTGGTATTGGGTTTGCGATCAATAAATTTATTGCCCATCATGCAATATCCCTTCACCCAAAATGCAATTGTAACGGTCATGACAACTTACACTGGAGCCGATCCTGATATCATTGCAGGTTTTATAACAACGCCTCTGGAAAATTCCATCGCCCAGGCGAATGGCATCGATTATATGACTTCAATAAGTACGTCGAGTACATCAACCATTACAGTCAATCTTCTTCTTAACTATGATCCGCTTAAAGCCTTATCGGATATCACTACCAAGGTGAATGCCGTACTTAATCAGTTACCTAAAAACTCGCAACAGCCGGTGATTACTGTATCTGTAGGACAGACAATCAGTTCAATGTATATTGGTTTTTATAGTGAAGAATTGCCTATTAACAAAATAACTGATTATTTAATACGTGTCGTTCAACCCAAATTACAGGCTGTAAATGGCGTGCAAAATGCGCACATATTAGGAAATCAGACCTTTGCTCTGCGTGCCTGGCTAGACCCGGTTAAGCTCGCAGGTTTTGGTATCTCCGCTGCTGAAGTTGGCAAAGCCTTGGCAGACAATGATTTCATATCAGCAGCAGGGCGAACTGATGGGCAGATGTTTGTGCAAAACCTCTCGGTCAGCACTAATCTTACCGATGTGAATCAATTTAAAAAAATGATTCTTAGAGCCCAAAATGGTGCAATAATTCGTTTGCAGGATGTTGCGGATGTGGAAATTGGAGCTCAAAACTACGATTCAACCGTTGGTTTTGATGGGCGCAAAGCCGTGTATATTGGTATTACTGTGGCTCCTTCCGCGAATCTATTAACTGTTATTAAAGACATCAAAAAAATATTTCCCAATATCGAAGCGCAATTACCTCAGGGTTTAAAAGCTAATATTACCTATGACGCCAGCCTCTTTGTTGAGTCATCCATTCATGAGGTAATCGCCTCATTAATGGAAGCTTTTTTAATTGTCACTGTTGTCATTTTTCTATTCCTTGGATCTATTCGTTCGGTGCTTATTCCCCTTGTCGCAATCCATTTGTCTATTATTGGTGCATTTTTTGTAATGTTGACTCTT
>JACCSX010000140.1 GCA_013812775.1 Tatlockia sp.
AGAGTGGGATCAAAGGGCGAGACAGATCCTCTCCCGCGAATTGGGTCATTCTCGTGCCAGTATTGTACGAATTTATTGTGGAAAGTAAGTGATTTTGTAAAGTCATCCGATAAAATCAAATAATATCAAAGCATGGATACCTAAATACATTACATAATATTTCCGATCACACTACCGGCCATAAGGATTAAATGGTCACAACTTCATTGGCTGATAATTAAAATCAAAATTATAATGTCTGGGACCGAGAACCTTCAGTGCTTTTTCTGTTTTTAAGCTGTTATGAGCTTCGATCCCAATCACTAAAACTTCTTGATTAGGTAGGATACGACCATTTAATAGTGGTAAACCTAATTTTGCGTCCATAATAACGATTAAGTCAGGTGAAGTTATATCTACCTTATCGTTGAACCAACCTAATATATTTTCATTCTTAAACCATATCTTATAATAATTACCTGTGTATTCGCCGTTACCCTTGATATGGTTTTCTCCATAAAAATAACCATCTTGCTCATAAGAATCAATTTTACTAATGTTTCCTTTAAATAAAACCTTTGATTTGCCATTAAAATGAGACAAGATTGCACTTATTACATCTTCTTTGGACTCTATAGATTTTTGAATAATTTTTCCAAGTTTAAAAGCAGAACTGATAGTGTTCATTAAAGATACTTTTTTAACTTTATTAACTGATAATAGAAAAGCAGCTTGACCAGCTAGGTCAAAGGATGCAGAGGCGACACTTTTTCCTAACCGTTCACCCATTTGATAACTACTGGAATGATTAATAATGGCTTCATTTTGATATCTATCAACGCTTGCCAATGGCAGCATTTTCTCTCCATGTATGACAGGCAATGTTTGAGATATTTCTGGTAGTGCTCTACCCATATAGTCGGCATCAATAACCGGCAATCCTAACCATGCGGCACTGGATATGGCGCCTGAAGTTGCGGCGGCCCCAAGCTCCAAAGGCATAATTGCATCCACTTTTAGATCTGTGAATTTCTCCATTAATTGTACGGCAGCAGCTTGCATATTATTGATTTTAATATCAGTTAACCCATAGGATTTCATTTTTTGACGCTTTTCTTCGGTCATCGGACTACTTGATCCCATCATATATGCACAAATAGTTAGTGCATTATCGGGGAGCTCATTGAGTTGTACTAACTCGATTTTTTTCCCAGATTGAAGCGCATCCATCAATAGTTTTTTACCCATATCTATAGTACCTCCACCACCGGTACCCATAAATGCTAATCCGAGTAATAAAGCATCAACCTCTTTTTCATTTGAAATAAATTGATCCATGTATTTATTCCTCAATCACGAATTGCTCACTGGACTTCACATTGATTTCGATTATTTTTTTATCTGAATTAAGTTCCATTATTCCAATATTTTCACCAGTTAAATTGCTTTCTGTTTTATTGGAATATTTATATATAACTCGAAATGCTATTTTATTATTTTCAGCAACAATATCTGCAAAGTTTACAAAATCAATAACCTCATTTTCAATTCCCCATTCACAATGTTCAATTAACTGGTCACGATTGTAAATTTTGCCGTTTGCAGAGACCACAACATCTTTAGAATAATATTTGAGTAAATTATCAACAAAAGACATAACCCAAACATCATGAAATCATTTTTCTATAAAAATTCTGGCTTGTTTGCTATTCACAATAGTACTCTGAATGTTATTGACAATATTTTAGTCTAGCTCAACATTGATAAAATTACAGCTCAGCTTTAACTCATTCAATGGGTGCAATCCTTTTTAGGGACATGCTCATATACTGCTTTAATCGGTCTTATTCATCGTTTTGTCAACCGAACTGCGGCTGTGAGGGAGCGGACTTCTAAAGCCGCTTGCTGCGGCTTTGGTTGACCCGATAAAAATGCTTATCTAAAACGATTGTAACCAATTGAGCAGCGATTTATTTATTTTCCACGAAGGAATTTCTGGTACTGGAGCTGTAGCAACTTTCTCTAATGCAGCTCTTTTCATTTCTATCCCTCGAACACGTCCAATATAATCCCATCCTAAAGCAAGAACAGCTCTTAACCAGGGATTCTTGAAACCTGCATCAGTAACTACATAAGGACGACATCCTTTGGGTAATAATGATTTGAGTTTTTTTAAAAATTCTTTGTGAACTTTATCATTATTTTCTTTTTTCTTTGAGTAAGCTTCCTCATAGAGTGTAATGCCTCGACCTTCTGAAATTAATGAGGCCCTTAATGCACAGTATTCACCATCGTCTGTTGTATTCTGACTATTGGGCAAACCAGTCCAATCAACAAGAATAATGGGGCGTCCTTGATTTCCTAAAACAATTTGAGTGGTGGCTTTGTAGATATCAATCGCTTTTTCTTGGTAATAGCGGTTTGCCAAGAGTCTATCAACACGACGAATTCCTGAGCGCTCTTTCCCTAATGTTTCCAAACTTCTTCCCAGCTGCGTTAACCTCAGCTGTTTGGATACAATGATTGCCTGAAT
>JACCSX010000153.1 GCA_013812775.1 Tatlockia sp.
GCTCTTTATCAGGCTATTGGCGGTGAGATCAGCTTAAATAATTTATGGAATTCTGCACCCTTACAGGGAAAATTTTGTTATTTTCCGGTTCTGACTGACAATAAATCTTTACTATTTTTACCCGCCACGCCATCGACACCTTTTAAACTGAATCGCTATGGCATTCGCGAACCGGATATCGACAAATCTGAAGCACTCGCACCGGAATCCCTTGATATTATTTTTATGCCCTTAGTCGTTTTCGATGATTACGGGACTCGGGTTGGAATGGGTGCTGGTTATTATGACCGCACTTTAGCCAAGACCTCTCATCAGAGGTTAATTGGTGTTGCCTATGAATTTCAACATTATCCTTATATTGAACCTCAGAGCTGGGATATACCAATGACGGCGGTAGTCACGCAGCGCCGAATCCTATGGTCTAAAAAATGACTATATACTTCATGAAATCCGAACGCTCTAGTTTCAGTATCGATGACACAAAAAGCTCAAAACCTGCTAAAGCGCATCGACTCCAACCTCGCCGGTTCTAATACGCACAACTTGTTGCAATTCATATATAAAAATTTTGCCATCGCCAATCTTGCCTGTGTAAGCTGCCTTACAAATAGCATCAATCGCAGCTTCCACCATATCCTCAGAGAGCGCTAGCTCAATTTTTATTTTTGGCAGAAAATCAACAACATATTCCGCTCCTCTGTAAAGTTCGGTATGCCCCTTTTGGCGACCAAACCCGCGTGTTTCAGAGATCGTGATTCCTGGCACGCCAATTTCTATTAGCGCTTCGTGGACGTCATCAAGTTTAAAAGGCTTGATAATTGCTGTAAGCATTTTCATAAAATTCCTTCTCAAACAATTTTTTAATGGATTATTGTAGAATTGAAAACTGAGCATTGCTAGACTGTCGTCAGCCCTTATTTCAGAAACAGGATCTCAGATGCAGTTTGACGATTTAGCAAAAAAGCTTTTTGCGGCTTTACCTACTAACCTGCAAAATGTCGAAAACGAAATTCAGCAAAAATTCAAGGAAATCCTCCAGGCAACTTTTGCGCGTCTTGATCTAATCACTCGAGAAGAGTTTGACGTACAGACTAAGGTTTTGGCAAGAACTCGTGAAAAGTTAGATGCCTTACAAGCGCAGGTTGATAGCTTGTTGATGAAAAAAACAATTAAAAATAAGAATGAAACGCTTTAATTTTATTTAAGATAAATCCAACCAAACAATCAGGACGATCCATGAATCTCGCTTTTAGTAAGACGCGCTCTGCCGTGGGCATTTTAGCGCAATCCGTTTCCGTTGAAGTACATTTATCAAATGGTCTGCCCGCTTTTACCATCGTTGGCCTTGCAGAAACTGCTGTTAAAGAATCAAAAGACCGTGTTCGCAGCGCAATTATTAACAGTCAATTTGAATTTCCTTGCCGCAGGATTACGGTCAATCTGGCCCCGGCCGACTTACCTAAAGCAGGATCTGGTTTTGACTTACCCATTGCTATCGGTATTCTTGCCGCATCTGGCCAAATTCCTGCACATAAACTGGATTCACATGAATTTATCGCTGAGTTAGCCTTAAGCGGGAATCTGCGCGGCGTCTCTGGCATTATTCCAGTCGTGCTGGCAGCTCACCGTGAGGGACAGCAGTTAATCATAGCTGCGGCTAATGCTGAAGAGGCATCGCTTGCAGGCCATAGCTCGGTCCATGTAGCAGAAAATTTGCGCGAGGTTTGTTCTTATCTCTGCCAGGATAAACCATTACAAGGTTTACCAGCGCGCCCCCAAACAAATAGAATGTCCGACAAGCTGGATTGGTCTGATGTAAAAGGACAATATCATGCCAAGCAGGCAATGGAAATTGCTGCCTGCGGCGGCCCCAGCCTCTTACTAAGCGGACCGCCAGGCTCTGGTAAAACTATGCTAGCTAAACGTTTTAATACTCTCTTGCCGGAACTGACCGAAACTGAAGCGCTTGAATGCGCAGCAATCAATTCCATACGTGGACGCCTGGCCAACTACAGTGAATGGCGCTGTCCTCCCTTTCGCTCACCGCATCATTCTGCTTCACCCGTGGCACTGGTGGGCGGGGGAAATCCACCCAAACCTGGTGAAATCTCCCTTGCCCATCACGGAGTTTTATTTCTTGATGAATTACCCGAGTTTCAAAAACAAGTGTTGGAAACGCTGCGAGAGCCTTTGGAATCGGGAAATATCTGTATCTCAAGGGCAGCGATCCAAACAGAATTTCCAGCCAAATTTCAATTAATCGCCGCGATGAATCCTTGTCCTTGCGGTCAATGGGGAAACCCGCAAGCCAATTGTTTATGTACACCAGATCGCATTAGCCGTTATCTGGCTAAATTATCAGCACCTTTGTTAGATAGAATAGATATGCAAATCAATGTGCAAGCCTTAACCCAGACGGAGTTAATTAAACCCACTCTAACGGCGGGAGGTGAAAGTGCCAGGATAAGGCAAAAGGTGGAACATTTGCGCGAGCGGCAATTAGAACGCCAAAGCTGCCTTAATGCTCAGTTGAGCGCAAAAGATTGCGAAAAATTCTGTGCTACAGGACAGGAAGAACAGCAATTTTTGGCTATGGCTTTGGAACGCCTTAAATTATCAGCACGGAGCTACCATCGCTTACTAAAAGTGGCAAGAACTATTGCGGATATGAACGACTCTGAGCGAGTAACTATTCGTTTTTTGCAACAGGCTTTATCTTTTAAACAAACTATGCAAGCTCCTAAATAGA
>JACCSX010000164.1 GCA_013812775.1 Tatlockia sp.
TGCTGGACTCTTATTTTACAAAGAGCCTGGTATTTCAATCGAAAAAAACAGCAATGCGAAGCATTTAACAGACGGTTTTGGGAAAGTAGCGATCTAAGCAAATTGTTTGCAGACATCGATTCTAATGTTGATGACAAACAAGGTCTGGCTTCCATATTTCATGCTGGTTTTAAAGAATATGTTCGTTCGCGCAAGCTCGGCTATGTAACTATTGAGCCTATTCAACGCGTAATGCAAATAAATCACAGCAAAGAAGCAATGCAGCTAGGTGAACATTTACCCTTTTTTGCATCAGTAGGTTCAATTGCACCCTATGTTGGCCTATTTGGTACAGTATGGGGAATCATGACCTCGTTTCAAGCCCTAGGCCATGCCCAGCAAGCAACAATAGCAATGGTAGCACCAGGTATTTCTGAGGCCTTGGTTGCAACGGCCTTGGGACTTTTCACGGCTATTCCGGCTGTAATTGCTTACAACCGTTACAGCACTCGGGCTACTAATCTGCTCGATCGCTATGAGTTGTTTCAAGATGAGCTAGTTGCTCTTATTGAGCAACAAACGGCAGCATCTGCAAGAGGATAAGAGGATGTTAAGACAAAAGAAAAAGGGTTCTCGTCCTATCGCTGAAATCAATGTTGTACCTTATATTGATGTTATGTTGGTTTTGCTCGTTATTTTTATGATCACAGCACCGATGTTAACTCAGGGAGTGACCGTAGATTTGCCCAAAGCCGCAAGTGAATCGTTAAAGGCTTCGGACAGAGAACCCATTATTGTATCGGTGAACGCGCAAGGTGACTTCTTTCTTAATATCGATACTAATCCAGGAAATCCAATTAACCCCCAAGCACTAAGAGTGCGAGTAGCCGCTGAGTTGGAACTGGCGCGCGAAACAAAACAGGCGCTTAACGTTCTTGTTAAGGGCGACAAGGGTGTCGCTTATGGACGAGTTGTTGCGGCAATGGCTCTATTAAAACAGGCAGGTGCTGAACAGGTTGGTTTACTTACGGATTCATCTGAGATTGCACAGGAGAATCAGGGATGATGTTTGAAACAAGTTACCGCAAGGCTTTTTTTGCTGCTGTTTTATTTCACCTCTGCTTAGCGATTGCTTTGTTCTTTGATCCTTCCAATCAAAGTCCAGTTATGACAGTTGAAGCCAGGAATGAGCCAAGCATGGCTATGCCTCTCGAGCAAAACGATGAACCGAGGGATGAAGTTGTCAAAGCCGTCAGCATTGATAATAAAGAAGTAATGGAAACTGTAAACCGTCTAAAGCAGGAGCGAGCTAACCAGCTTAAAGCCGAACAGTCCAGGCAGCAAAATTTAGTTAAACAAGCCAAAATGGCGCGAATGGCGCGCTTACAAGAACAAAAGCATTTGGCAAAATTAAAAGAAGAAACCGAGAAAATAGCCATTGCTAAAAAGAAGCAGATTGAAGAAGAAAAGCGTCACTTAAAAGAACTGGCTGAACAAAAAATACAAGAAGCAAAAAAACTTGAAGAGTTAAAAGCAAAGCAATTACAACTCCAAAAAAACCAGCAGGAAGAATCAGAGAAACTTGCTTTATTAAAACAAAAACAAATCGAAGAAAAATTAAAGTCTGATAATCTAAAGGCAGCGCTAGCCAAAGAAGAATTGGAACGGGCAGCGAAAGAAAAGGCTGATTTAGCAGAGGAAAATCGTCAATCTGCAATCCAGCAGGCAGCTGCAAATGCCGCAAAAAAAGCGCTTCTTGCTGGAGAAGTTAATAAGTATAAGGCAATGATTTTAAATGCAATAGGTCAAAAATGGATTAAACCGGAAAATGTAGATAGAAGCTTATCAAGTCAATTTAGAATTCGCCTGGCTCCAGATGGTGCAGTTTTGGCAGTGAGTTTAACGCGCAGCTCAGGGGACGCAATTTTAGATCGTTCAGCTCAAACTGCCATTTATAAAGCATCTCCATTACCAGTGCCGAGGGATGCAAGCACCTTTGAATTGTTCCGTGATATTAATTTAACTGTTCGACCAGAAAACGTTAGGGGGTAACCGTGACAATACAACGTTTCGTTGCATTAGTTTTTTTATTAGTTCCAACCGCTATATTTGCTGTTGATCTTGAATTGACGGAAGGTATCAATTCAGCCCTGCCCATTGCTATTGATTCCTTTGGTTACGATAGCGTAGGTCAACAATTATCTGAAGTCGTGAATCAGGATTTAAATTTTTCAGGCCAATTTAAAATTATTTCTGCACCGCAGCAGGGATCAACAACGCTCAATACCTGGCGTCAGGCCGGTGCGGATTCTGTTTTATCAGCACAAGTTAATCGACTTGGTGATAATCGCTTTGACGTGAGTTATAAGCTGGTTGATGCTGTAGAACAGGGTAAAATATTGTTAGCTAAAAATTATCAAATTAACGCTAATGATGCTCGCGCTCTTGCTCATCATATCAGTGACGATGTCTATCAAAAATTAACTGGAGAGCGCGGCGTCTTTTCAACGCGGATTGCGTATATCCTAGTGCAACGTAGGGGCAGTGACAGGGCAAAATATTTCCTCGAAGTCGCCGATGTTGATGGTCATAACCCACAAAGTCTATTGGTTTCTACCGAGCCTATTATGTCACCTGCTTGGTCGCCAGATGGAAGAGAAATTGCCTATGTTTCTTTCGAAAAGAAAAAAGCCCAAATTTTTACTGTATCCGTGCAAACGGGCAAACGCAGGTTGTTAACTGATTTTACCGGTATTAATGGCGCGCCAGCCTGGTCCACAGATGGACGACACATGGCTGTTGTGTTATCGAAAGGTGGTGCGCCAAAGATTTACAGCGTTGATTTGAGCAGCGGCAATATGAAACAATTAACCTTCGGTGAGGCAATTGATACGGAACCGCGTTATTCACCGGATGGCAGTTCTTTGCTCTTTACCTCTGGACGTGGCGGTTCACCGCAAATTTATCGCCTATCCTTAGCTGATGGCTCTATTAAGCGTCTTACTTTTGAAGGTAATTACAATGCCCGCGCTTCTTATACAGCTGATCAAAAGCATATTGTCATGCTTCATCGCGCGGAGAAAAATTTTAATATTGGCGTACAAGATATCGATAATGGCCAAATCAGTCAGTTAACATTCTCATCTTTTGATGAATCACCCTCTGTTGCCCCTAATGGTCGTTTGATTTTATATGCAACTCGTGGCGATAAGGACAAAGGAGTCCTGGCGATGGTGTCCATTGATGGCCGAACTAAACAGCGCTTGCCATCCAGAGATGGAGATATACAAGAACCTGCATGGTCACCTTTTTTAGGTTAAGGATGAATAAACCTATTTTCTCCAGTGGATATGGTAAAATTTAAACAACCAATTTTTAATACCGATTAGATATGAAGAACCTTACATTCTTTTAGTTCCGCCGCTTGTCCGCGAAATCCAGAATTTCATACAAGAAATCGCTGGCTCCCTGACAAGCCGCGGGAAGAGGAGTTGGGAGAATTTCCGTGAATTACTGGCTCTTAGAATCTTAGCTAGGTTGCAGAACTATTATTCTATTAAACGAATAATTGTAAATAAAATAGGTCTTAAACTTGATAAATAAAGCCTTGCTATCCCTCCTGATTCTTGCCTTACTCCCTAGCACCCCAGGATATGGTTGGTCAAGCTTGGGGCATCGCCTGGTCGCTCAGATTGCCTATGATCATCTCACTAAAGAAGCTAAAAGGCGGTGTAATCATTACAATCATGCTTTAGATAAATTATACAGACCACAAAATCTGATAAACTCAGCCGCCTGGCTCGATAGTTTACGGGGTCCAAAAGATCGAGAATTAGAAAAAAAACATTATATAAATTTTCCCTTTAGTTTTGATGGTACTAAACTTATTCCACCAAATAAAATTAACGCGGTATCAGCCATTAAAGAAGCTGAGGCTGACTTAAACTCTGATTCAGATGACTTTCACAAAGGATTTAGTCTACGAATTCTCATACATGTCGTAGCTGATCTCCATCAACCGCTCCATGCAGCCAGCCAATATAGTGTTGCTCATCCAGAAGGTGATAAGGGTGGTAATTTGTTTATACTTGCGAAAAATCCTCTGGCTACTAATCTACATCAATACTGGGATAAGGGCGGGGGATTTCTAACGGCAAAGCCCTATTCCAATAAGCAGCTTAAAAGAAGGGCGCTCATTATTGAAAAAAAATGGCCCTGCCAAACAGCAAACATGAATCTTAATCCAAGGGTTTGGGCTAATGAATCGCATCGACTGGCTGTTGAAAAGGCCTATCTAATTCAAGCAAGACAAAAACCTTCTAAAAAATATCAATATATGGTTAAACGCATAACTGAGCGACGATTAGCACTTGCAGGTTGTCGGTTGGCCGCCATTCTAAATAAAATCCCCTGATTGCTATCTGAATGATTAATGTTTGTATATTAATCAATTGGTTAATTTAATAATTAGGTTCTTAATATTTACTTAAGTTTCTTCAGGTACTCTAAGCCAATATTTAGTCCATTCTGAGGTGTAATAATGAAGCAAAAGACAGAGATAAAACTATACAAGGGCAAGGGATTTTCAACTATAGAACAAAGTCCTCTCAGTCAAATGCTGAAGCCTTTAGAAAAATTATTAAATGAAATTTTACTAAAAGATAAGCAAAATGGTAAAAATTCTTCTCTTGAACATGAGCACTCTCTAAAGCAGCTAAATTTTATTAAAGATAATCTTGATGATGTAAAAAACTGCTTAGAAGCTTTTAGTGAAGGTAATGGGCCTGGCCTCATGAGTTTGGGATTTATTAATAGTGCTAAGAATTTACGTAGTGTTTATAAAGGATCGACAGAATTGTTTACCCCAGAATACGCTGCTTTTAAGGTAATTGAAGACAGATTAGACGATGCAATATCAGAAAGCCTTAAACAAACCAAACTACAAAAGATAACGAATGAAAATAAAGTATTTTTTATTAATAGTCTTAAAAAAGAATTAAGAAAAGGTCCTAAAGATCGCTTTGATTTAGCCAAGTCCATCCCTGGTTGTAATCTTGACCAGTTCTTTAAAGATCTAGATCTGGCAATAGATGCTAGTTTTGAGTTTTGCAATGAATTAACAAGAACCAAGGATGAAACCTTAGCTCAAATATTAAAATCTGGCCTTTCAACAACCCTATCAAATATCCTATTTGGTTATCTAAATCCCCAAGACGAATTCATTGATGGTAAATATAAGCGGAAACACCTTAATATAGTAGATCCAATAATCCATGATTTTGCTCTTGGTATTTTGGAATTATTGACTATTGCTCCTAAAGAATTTAAAGATTTGGTACCTTTTTTTAATTCACCAATCATTACAGTAGGTGCTGTACCTTGGCTAGCTGATACCGTATTGGGCTATTCAATCACTCATGAAAGGGATGACAAGTCCCCTAAAAATGAGACAAATGCTCTTCACTACACCTATAAAATTAAAGGGAAAGACACTGATGAAACCATTGATATGGAAAAGGAATACCAGGAATACCTCGATGAGGGTATAAAGACCTTAGCAGAAGCTGTAGCCAAATATTATATCGATTATGCTCATAACCCTCATGTTAAAAATGAATTGGCTAAAGGCGAGCCTGGCTCTGACCTGGTTAGAAAGTTTATAGAACCTAGAGCAATATTAATTAATAAATTTATTACTAAAGAAAAACTTCTGGAAGAAAAATGCATAGCTGCTCTTGGGAATGCATTAGAGTTAGATTCTAAAATAATGGATGAGAACACTATTGAAGAAAATATTATCTTCCTGAAATCAATGGTGAACTTATTAACTGATTCTCAGAAAGAATTTATTAACCTGCAAACAAGAAAAGCTAATTATGACAAAATATCCGTAAAAGCCTTAATGGAAAAATCTAATTTAGCGAATGATTTATTTTATGCCCGAGAAGCAGGATTAGATCTTACCCAACCTCTTCCTACCTTTCTTATCATTAAAAACTCTGTAGAGATATACGAACCAATTGCTCTGGCAACGCTGCAACAGATGGGCGAGGCAGTTATTGAGCAAAATAATAAAGTTGATGCAAAAATCAATGAAATTAGAGCACAAATTAAAAAAGAAGTGCAAAAATGGTGTATTAAAGAAATTGCTTTACACGAAAAAAATAATTTGATTTTTATTACTCAATTAAATGAGTTAGTTGAAAATGCAAGCCTACAAATAGAGCCATTTGCAGGCAATGCTGATGCACGTATGAATGCCATACAAAAACAAATTGAATTATTAAATAATAAGATAGCAACCCTGC
Source organism: Tatlockia sp. (assembly GCA_013812775.1). Lineage (GTDB taxonomy): Bacteria > Pseudomonadota > Gammaproteobacteria > Legionellales > Legionellaceae > Tatlockia. The sequence continues at coordinate 6,288 of JACCSX010000164.1, forward strand.
CTGATTCAATTCAAATTGCAGAGAACATGCAATTAGACTTTAACCAACCTCCGAAATGCACAAAAGAGTTAGTAGAATTGGATGAAAACATCACTAAGGTTGCGGATGGATGTTACAAGTCTTCAAGAGAACAGGCTAAACAAACCATTGAACAATTGAACGGTCTTAAGTCCATTTTCAAGATGCAAAGTGAAGAGTTGATGGCTGAATTTAACAGAGCCAAAGCTGATAAAGCGCTGGTCGAAATGATGGCGACCGCAAATCCAGCACCTGTTCTGGAATTAATAAAAATTAAAGATACAAGAAAATTAGATTTAGAGCTTAGATCGAAGGCGCTCGCTGAAAATTTAGTTCAATTGAAAACTGAATTAGAGGATAGTAATTTTGATATAAAGTTGGGTCGTTCTACGGATCCATTACAAAATACAGATCCGATGGTTGAATTAAAAACAAAGTTAACAAACACTCAGATAGAAACTATGAAGATTCTTTCACCCACTATGTTGCTAATACTAAAGAAATTTTCAGTGGAAAAGCCAGAGATAAACAGCGAAGAAAAGTTAAGCACTCTCGAAGGCTCCGAGCTAGCAAGTGAATTATTTAGCGAAGAAAAGTTAAGCACTCTCGAAGGCGCCAGGCAGGCGAGAGATTGGCTCGTCACTATAATGGATAAATATAGTAAAGAGGGTGAGAAATATCAGGGAGCGGAGAAAAAAGATCTTTCTACTAGCATGAAAGTAAGCAGCCAATTAAAAGATGCATTGGCAACAGCAAAAGACATTATAGTAAAGGCCCAGGGTGGTTTTCCTTATGGTGCTCTAAACGATAAGCTGGATATTATATTTGATTTAAAATGGGATTTAACTAAATTGAATTTTAATTTTACTGATGGATTTGATCATTTATTGGAGCAGCTCAAAGATCCCTATCACACTAAAGCTCAATGGTCGAGAAATAAAAATTATCCCAAGGCTAACAACGTTAAGGGAGACATAACTTCCTTGCTATCTTTGCTCGATGATAAATCCACAGAATTAAAAAATGTGTGTACCGAGCAAGAAATACTTGTTACCTACAAAAAAGAACACACAAATTTATTAAATCTATATAATTCTGTGGCCGATCTTCATCGTGCAAACAATAATCTGATGACAGAAATTCAAGAGCGTGAGTCACTTGCAAAACGCGAAATTATTCTGAATGAAGACATTAAAACTATAGATATTAAACTGGGTATAATAAATGAGGAACTGGATAACTTAATTGTAAGTATCGATTTACTCAAACCAATTGCAGAGTTATTAATTCAAAATCAAAGTTTGAGTCAGTTAATTGGGAAAATAGAGCGCACTATGCTTGAATTAAATACTGCCACTTTACTTAATAAAAACCAAACCCTATTAATTGAATTGCTTCTTTCTGCTAGAAAGCAATTAAAAAGCATACTTGATTCAGTGCCCTTGGTAGAAGCTAATATTAACCTAATTGAGGATAAAACACTTTTTAATGACAATATTAATAAAATTAAGTCCTTACTGATTGAAGGTGAAGCAAAACTTTCCAAATTTGAGATGAATATCTGCACAATTAAACGGGATAATATATTAAATCAAATTAAAAGGAATAAAGATGAACTAACAGCGATAGAGACGATAATAATAAATCAAGCTGAAAATCTCTATTCTTTAGATTTACTGAATCAAATTTTACCCAGATACCTTAATTTATCTTGTGAAACTGCTCTTACAATTAAAAATAGAGATTCTTTAAAAATTGATCATCTAAGCTTTTCTATAAAAAATGAATTAACAAAGACTGATTTAGCTCTAGATGAGTTATGTAAAAATGTTAATTCAATTGAGTCCGCACTCCTTTTTCAAGGCTTAAAATTGCTTGATAATTTAACAGCTGATTTTCTTAACATTCATATTGATCAAATGGCTGAATTTCCCTTAGGGCAGTTAATACAACTCAAAATTTCTTTAGAGCTATTAAAGCCTAAATCTGGCGTAGCCCTGCTCAAATTGAATACCTTAATTAAAGGATTTGTGGAGCAGGCTAAAATCGTAGTGAAGAATTTTTCTGGTAAACTTCTAGAAAATCAGCAAAAAATTACTAATCTGGAAGACAATGAAATAAAGCAAACACAGGTAGCGAATAAAAAAACACTAACTGAAGTTTTAAGCTTTATAGAGCAAGTGCCTTTAACACAGCTGGACTTGGTAAAAGCTTCTTTGAATTTGTTGAAACCCCAATCTAATACACTGTTAACGAAGTTAGCACATTTTAGTGAAAGTTTTGGAGAGTTCACAGAACAAGCTACACGCGCTAAGGCACTAAATGAGCAATTAGTAGCGCGTGTTAGCAAAAGAGAAGAGTTTGTTGGCAGAGTTCGAGGAGAAATCACTAACTACCATAGAGAGCGTCAAAACCGATATCCGGTCAAAGACTACTTCTTTTCGAAAGATCTTGAAGTTCGCAACGGTTATGTGAATCAATTGGATGTACTGTTAGGAAACTATGCAGAATTCGGTGATCCCAATCCAGTTGTTGAGTATATAAATAATAAACAATTTCCGGGCGTTAATTTACAACCAATAATTAATCGTCTGAAATTAGGTATTAAAGACCATGAGACTGTTGTTAAAGTTATACCTGATCATAGTAAAAATTATTTTGATGCAGCACAAATTCTCATTAACCTGGAGCAAAATCCTAAAAATCATGCTTTCATTAAGCGGATTAGAGTGCTTAATAATAAAATTGAATTGATATATAACTTTTCCAATTCTTTAGAAGATAGCAATGAGAAAACTATAGCCCAAGATTTAGCAAAATCGCTGCTACAACAGGTCCATATTTTTGTTATTGCCAATCATAATTTATCAGAACAAGGAAACATTGGAGACAATGAATTTAAAAATCTGCTTGATAATTTCAAAGCAGATTTTGATTGTCTACTCCATAGTCAAGATGATGTACTATCGAAACATTATTCATGGAAGACCATCGTAGCTAACATAGGTCTGGCAGTTCTGGCCATATTTACCTTAGGGGCAAGCGTGGGGGCTATGTATGGGTTCCATGGTGCTGCTTTCTTTAAAGCAGATGCTATTGAGTATATAGATAAGGTAGAAGAAACTCTAAACGATGTTTCAGCGCCTGTGGCCTAGGTCATATCTCTTTATCCCTCTCCACTACGCTAATCTGCGGAGAGGGACCCTTTTAAGTAATCCCTACAAAATTTTCTCAGCTTATTTTTGATTAGAAACAAACAAAGAGAAGATATTTACCCGAGAGGGCAAATATCTGTATCCCTAAATACCGGTTTGTGCAAAGACTCTATAATCGCACCTAAAAATCGTGTTGCCTCCCCACCAGTGACGGCGCGATGATCAAAACTCAAGGACAGGGGAAGAAGACGATGCGCTTCAACTTTGCCCTTCGTTACAACTGCCGCTTGATATAAACGACCAACTGCAAGAATAGCTACCATTGGCGGTACGATAATTGGACTTGCGAAGCGGCCGGCAAATTTACCGAAATTTGATAGGGTAATTGTTGCTCCTTTAAACTTATCCGGCGCTAAACTTCGTTCGCTGACTTCCTGTTTGTAGTCGTCAATAGTTTTACGTAAGAGCTCGTCTGAATGGCTCGCTGCATCGTGAATTACGGGAACAAATAAACCGTCCTTGTTATCCATAGCAAGGCCTAAATTCACCTCTTTAAATATTTTGACCGCACTATGTGTAGAATCAAACCAGGCGTTAAGGGCGGGTTCTTTTGTACAAGCAAAAGTTATGGCTCGAATTAAACGTATGGTTATATCATTACCACTTTGCCAACCCTCAATGTCTGCTTCATCAAAAATGCTGACTGGCACAACTTCCTGATGCGATTGCATCATAGAATTAAGCATAGCGCGCCGCACACCTCGTAACGCTTCATACCCTTCCGGGAGCTGTGTTTTTTGATTGGCTGCTGCTTGAACATCTTCACGGGTAATTATTCCATGCTCACCACTGCCTCTAAGAGCACCTAAATTTACCTCTAGTTTTTTTGCCAAGAGGCGTACTGCCGGGGTTGCTTTTAAGCGTTGGCTCTGTGTTTGTCCTGAACCAATAGTAAAGTTATCGTCGCTTATCTCTGTACTTTCTTCAAGGTTGCCAACAACAGTGCCTTTATCGACTCGTTGTGCTTCCGTTGTAATGAAACCGACTAGAGGATCGCCCGTTTTAATGACATCTCCAGGTTTGCCAAAAAGTTTGCTAATAACGCCTTCTTGAGGGCAGGGGACATCTACAACAGCCTTTGCGGTTTCCATAGAGACCAGTGGTTGATCCATGGTTACTTTGTCGCCTTCTTTAACGAACCATTCATGAATTTCAGCATCGGGCAAGCCCTCACCCAAATCAGGTAAATTAAAAATATTCATTATCACTCCATTATGCTCAGGACAGAGTCTTTAATCCGGGAAACACTAGGAATATAGTGTTTTTCTAACTGAAAATAGGGCATAACCACATCGTAGCCGGTTACCCGTTGAACAGGCGCTAATAAATCAGCAAAGGAATTTTCCATCAGTTGTGCTGAAATTTCAGCACCGACACCACAGGTTTTTGCACCTTCATGCACTATGACGCAACGTCCGGTTTTTGCTACAGAGGCAAAAATAGTATCTATATCAAGGGGCTTGATAGTAGCAACATCAATAACCTCGCAAGAGAGACCCTCATCGCAAAGTTGTTTCGTCGCTAACATGGTTTCATGCATGCTGGCTCCCCAACTAATCAAGGTCACATCGTTGCCTTCCCGTAGTGTAAAACACTTACCCAATGGCAAGGCTTCTCCATTGTCTTCCACAGGTTGCTTAACCAAACGATAGATTCGTTTCGGCTCCAGAAAAATAACCGGGTCTGGATTACGCATTGCAGCAAGTAATAAACCATAAGCTCTTTTAGGAGAAGAGGGGATAACAACCTGTAAGCCTGGAATATGAGCAAATAAGGCCTCTGTACTTTCTGAATGATGTTCTGGCGCTCGAATGCCACCCCCAAAAGGAGCTCGGAAGACCAGCGGGCAATGTAAACGACCACGAGTACGGTTTCTCATACGGGCGGCATGGGAAATGATCTGATTCATAGCAGGATAGATAAAGCCCATGAACTGAAATTCAGCAACAGGCTTTAAGCCTTGTAGCGACATTCCTATAGCAAGTCCTGCGATCATTGATTCTGCAAGAGGGGAATCAAATACACGTTGTTCACCGAACCGCTCCTGGAGTCCAACAGTGGCACGAAAGACACCGCCGTTTTTACCTACATCTTCCCCGAAAACAACAACATTTTCATCATTAGCTAATTCATAAGCTAAGGCTTGAGTGACGGCCTCAACCAGGCATATATCAGGCATTCGACGCTTCCTCCATGGCAATTGCACGTTGCTCAACAAGGTAATCTGGTAATTCGGCAAAATGGTAGTCAAAAATACTTGAAATGGCTTGTTTTGGACTATTTAAGTAATCATCGACAGCCTTTTGCACGGCCTCATTGCACTCTTTAATTAATTCCTTTTCTTGTGTTTCATTCCAGATTTTTTGAGTTTCCAGATAATGCTTGAAGCGACTCAGAGGCTCTTTTAACCTGGCTTTTTCAACTTCATCCTGGGGCTGATAGCGGGTGGCATCATCTGCAGTGGTGTGATCACAAAGTCTGTAGGTTATCGCTTCAATCAAAGTAGGGCCTTCACCACGTCTTGCCTTTTCAATTGCATCGCCGACTACCTGGCGACAGGCTAAAATATCGTTGCCATCAATTTGAATGCCCTCAAAACCAGCAGCAATCGCTTTTTGAGCAACGGTTTTAGATGCTGTTTGTTTGGATAGAGGAACGGAAATAGCCCATTGATTGTTATTAACAATAAAGACCATAGGTAACTTCCAGATACCTGCAACGTTCATTGCCTCATAAAAATCACCTTCAGAAGTACCACCTTCGCCGAGACAAACTACGGCAACTCGAGATTGTTTGCGATATTTAAAAGCAAAGGCCACGCCTGCAGCATGCAAACATTGTGAAGCAATCGGAACACAGATTGGCAAATCTTCCGAATTTGATTCGAAATGACTGCCGCGCTCATCGCCGCCCCAATAGGCAAAAATCTCTGACATTTTGACGCCACGCTGTATTTGCGCAGCATAATCACGATAATAGGGAACAAAGACATCTTCTGGAAGCATGGCATGGCCAGTTGCGGTAGAAATAGCTTCTTGCCCATTGATGGGAGCATAAGTACCCATTTTACCAGTTCTTTGCAAGGCAATTGCTTTTTTATCAAATGTTCTGGTAAGCACCATTATGCGATACAGTTCTTTCAAGATGGATTTATCACTTGCAAAAGAAGGAATAGTATCGCGGACTTCACCTTTTTCATTAAGGATTTGGGTGAAGGATATTTCAAACTGGGCGATTGTTGTCACGCTCTGTCTCCTTGTTAACAACACCTAGGAATAGGATACTCAGAATTGTTTCTAAAAACTAGGTGATTTTAAGGAACCTGCAGGTTCCTAAGCAGGTATTTTTAGAGATTGATTTTTATTTTGAAATATACGGATCGAAATGTACAATTTATCCCCTCAAAAGGTAAAACAGGAACGTCGTGTCTTTATTTAAACTAATCGAACTAGGCTATACGAAAAACCTCACTAAACATTACAATAATTATGCAGATTTACCCGGTTTTGTTTTGTTGGAAAGCTCTGATAAAAGAGGTGGACGATACGATATTCTTAGTGCATATCCCTATGATTATTTGAAAGTAGATCATAAGACAGCTGCTCCAGGTAAAATCTTTAACATTTTAAATGAACTTATTCCGAAAACAACCTCCAGTCTTGATTTACCTTTTCAAGGCGGGGCAATTGGCTATTTTTCCTATGATTTCGCAGCAAGGCTTGCAGGAATTGATTCACCAGGTCAACCCGGTCTAAGGGATCTGCCATTGGTTGAGTTAGGTTTGTATGACTGGGCTATCATTGCGGATCATCATTTAAAAAGAGTTAGTTTATTTATTGCGAACACTCAGTCTGAAACTGCCAATCTTGTAGCAGAGATATGCCTTCGATGGCAGCAAGGAGAACAAGAAAACAATTCCTTTATATTAAAACAACTTTTTTCTCCCCTGATTAGCAAAGATGAATACCAAAGGGCTTTTCATGAAATTTACCAGGAATTACAAAGAGGTCGCTCTTATCAGGTCAATTATACCCAACCTTTTAAGGCGCGCTACGAGGGTGATTCCTGGGGAATGTATAAGCAAGTAAGAGCCACTAACCCTGTTCCTTATTCTGCATTTTTGCGTTCTGCCAATATGGATGTTTTAAGTTTTTCGCCGGAACGTTTTTTAATGATGGAAAAAGGTGTCTTGTTAACTTCGCCGATAAAGGGGACAGAGAAACGTTCTACTAATCGGCAGCATGATAAAACATTGCGGAATAATCTGTTGGAAAGTTCTAAAAATCGGGCGGAAAATATTATGATAGTTGATTTATTACGCAATGATCTGGGCAAGATTTCTAAAGCTGGAACCGTTAGGGTTCGTGATTTATGTGCAGTGGAAAGTTATCAGGCCGTCCATCATTTGGTCAGTCACATAGAAGGACAGAGTTTAGAGCATCTTTCAGCTCTCGATGCCTTCAGTTCCTGCTTTCCGGGAGGTTCAATTACAGGAGCGCCCAAGCTTGAAGCCATGAGGATTATTGCTGAACAAGAGGCCTATGCCCGTGGTGTTTATTGCGGTTCTATCGGCTATTTTTCTTGTCATGGTCGTTTTGATACGAATATAGCGATACGTACAGTACTGGC
>JACCSX010000182.1 GCA_013812775.1 Tatlockia sp.
TATCAACAGCCCCTATGAAGTATATTCTTTTAAGGCTAATAATTCAGCCCCCTCATTGACTTGGGAACCTACTTCATAAAAGAGCTCAGTCAGCACGCCATCCTTGGGTGCGTGAATGGTATGTTCCATTTTCATGGCTTCTATAACGATTAAACTATCACCTTCTTTGACTTTATCGCCCTTGTTTTTCAGAATGGCGACAACAGTGGCTGGCATCGGTGCCGTTAATTGACCTTGTTTAGCCGCGGCTTGTGTACCAAAATTCTGCCAATTGAAACGCTCAATTGAGAGCGGGCCTTGCGCCATAAAAAGGGTTAATCTATTGATTTGATTATCAAAAAAAACCTGGTGAATCTGTTGGCCATCATCAAGGTATAAGGTATGGTCTTCTATTCGCGAAGATAAATAAACTTCAAGTTCGCGAAGATTAAGCCTGAATGAGTCTTGGTTAATGGCTGTTATTTTCAGATTGATCTCTTCATTATCGATTAGATAACGCCAATTCCAATGTGAATTCAGATGCATTTGCCAGGCAAAACTATGCTTCTGCAAGGGATCATCACTGCATTGAGTCAAACGTTTATAATCATGCCCGGCAGCCATGAACAAGGCCAAATCTCTATCAGCTTTAGGCAGGACTATTTTTTCCTGGGTTAAAAAATCGGTACTTAAATCAGCTTTGATAAAACGCGGATGTTCACAAATCGCTAGTAAAAAAGGGATATTTGTTTTTAGCCCGCCAATTGCATAATGCTTTAATGCCTCTTGCAACCGATGCAAGGCTTGCTCGCGGTTTTCGCCCCAGGCAATCAATTTGGCAATCATGGGATCGTAATATTTAGAAATCTCAGCCCCGCAAGTTACGCCGCTATCGATGCGGATTCCGGCACCGTTGGGTTCTTTTAAGAAATCGATGCGGCCAATGGAAGGAATAAAACCCTGATGCGGATCTTCCGCATAGATACGACATTCCATGGCATGTCCTGTAGATGTAATTTCATTTTGCGAACAAGGTATTGTTTCATTGGCGGCAATTTTTAGCTGCCAGGCTACGAGATCAAAGCCTGTTATCATTTCAGTGACGGGATGTTCAACCTGCAAACGGGTATTCATTTCCATGAAATAAAAATGCTTTTCGTCAGCCACCAGGAATTCCACAGTTCCAGCACCGCGATAGTTGATAGACCGAGCTACCTCGCAGGCGGCCTCGGCCAAATTTTGACGCATTGTTATGGACAGATCCGGGGCCGGTGCTTCTTCAATGATTTTTTGATGACGGCGTTGGATGGAACAGTCACGCTCAAAAAGATGTACAACCTGGCCATGATTATCAGCCATTATTTGAACTTCAACATGGCGAGGATTGGCAATTAACTTTTCAATTAACATTGTTTCATCGCCAAAACTGGCCTTGGCTTCCCGCCTGGCGCCTGCTAAGGCTTCTGAAAATTCACTTTCCTTATAGACAGAGCGCATTCCTTTACCGCCGCCGCCAGAGGCAGCCTTTAATAAAACTGGAAAACCTATCTGGCCTGCCTGGATTAATAAATGTTCATCATCCTGATCTTTTCCATGATAGCCAGGAGTGAGTGGAACCTTGGTTTTTTCGAGCAGTTGTTTAGCTAATTGTTTTGAAGCCATGGCTTCCATAGCTGACACAGAAGGGCCTATGAATACCATTCCTGCTTCGTTGCAGGCTTTAGCAAAAAGCGGATTTTCCGATAAAAAGCCATAACCAGGGTGGATTGCTTCAACGCCGGCATTTGTTGCAATGTTAATAATTGCCGCAATATTTAGATAGCTTTCCTGTGCCTGCGCCTCGCCAACCCAATAGGCACTATCGGCTTCATGTACATGGCGACTATTTTTATCAACAGTCGAATAAATTGCCACAGTCTGAATACCCATTTGCCTGGCGCTGCGAATGATTCGGCAAGCAATTTCACTGCGATTGGCTATAAGAATCTTGTTAAACATGGAAATACTCCTAAAGAGCTGTTCTTAATTCCAGTTAGGAACTTCTTTATTAAGAAAGGCATGTAATCCTTCCTGTCCCTCTGCAGAAACACGTTTCTTTGCAATTAGAGCCGCAGTTTGTAACATAATTTCTTCACTGATTGCCTTCCCTGCCACATCAGCAACCAGAGTTTTGCACGCTGAGACTGCAAGCGGCGCCAATTTAGCGATTTGTTCTGCATAATTGAAGGTAAAAGGCCATAATTCCTCATCTGCTACACAGTGTTGCACAAGTTGAAGTCTTTTGGCTTCTGCTGCATCAAAGGTTTCGGCAGTCATAAATAAATGCTTCGCTGCACGTTCGCCAATTGCTTTTACAACATAGGGGCTGATTACAGCTGGGATTAGGCCAAGTTTAACCTCGGAAAAGCAGAAACGTGCTGAAGTTGAGGCAATAGCAAGGTCACAGGCTGCAGTCAGCCCCGCACCACCACCATAAGCGGCGCCTTGTACCATTGCTATTGTTGGTTTGGGGCTTTGATTTAAAGTATACATGACCCGCGCTAATACCATGGCATCCCTAAGATTATCTTCCTCACTAAATGCCGCCATACGCTGCATCCAGGCCAGATCAGCGCCGGCTGAGAAGTGGCGGCCATTTGCCTTTAGAATGATAACTCGAACCTTGGGATTGGCAATTGCCTCATCGAGTGTTTGTGAAAGAGCTTTTAATAATTTATCGTCGAAAGCATTATGTTTACTAACACGGTTTAGGGTGATAATAAATATAGGTTCCTGTAGTTCTCTAAGTAAATCACTCACAGTCTTTCTCCCTGTGTTTTCATTCTATTCGTTCTAATAATCTCTCTCGATTAATTTCGTTTGTACCGTAGATATTTGTCATTATGCAGAACAGCCCCCTCGCCCGTGCCTAAATGGTGGTTAGAATACTGATAGTGAACGCGGGAGAGGGAGGTGTTCCCTGCGATGACAATATTCATTGCATAAACGAAACAGGGGCTGCAAATCACATCCTAAAAACCCCGAACTTGGTCTCTAAAATTGGTGCATTCAAAGCTGCCGAAAGGCCTAAACCTAAAATTATACGTGTATCTTCAGGGGCAATGACGCCGTCATCCCATAATCTCGCAGAGGCAAAATAGGGATTACCCTGTGTCTCGTATTGAGCTCGTAAATTAGCTTTGAAATTTTCTTCTTCCTCGGCAGGCCAGCTTGTTCCGTGTTTGTTGTGATTATCGCGATTGACCTGAGCGAGAACATTAGCGGCTTGTTCACCACCCATAACCGAGATCCGGGAGTTGGGCCAGGACCATAAAAAACGGGGATCATAGGCGCGACCGCACATCGCATAATTTCCAGCACCGAAACTGCCACCGACAATAACTGTGAACTTAGGAACTTTGGTGCTGGCAACCGCGGTAACCATTTTGGCGCCGTGTTTGGCTATGCCTGCTGCTTCATATTTTGACCCTACCATAAAGCCAGTGATATTTTGCAAAAAGATTAAAGGTATTTTTCGTTGACTGCATAATTCGACAAAATGCGCACCTTTGAGGGCGCTTTCACCAAACAAAATGCCATTATTGGCAATAATGCCAACTGGAAAACCAAAAAGATGGGCAAAACCACAGACTAAGGTTGTTCCGTAAAGGGCTTTAAATTCATCAAATTCTGAGCCGTCAACAATGCGAGCAATGATCTCACGAATATCGAAGGGCTTGCGTGGATCAGAGGGAATAATGCCATTTAATTCTTTAGCCTCATAAAGTGGTTCCTGGCTAGCAATTCGACAAAGCGTTTCTGGTTTTTTGCGATTTAAGTGACTAATGGCCATTCGAGCAATTTGTAGTGCGTGACTGTCATTTTCGGCATAATGATCGGCAACACCGGATTGGCGGCAATGGATTTCAGCGCCTCCCAATTCTTCAGCAGAGATAATCTCACCCGTTGCTGCTTTTACTAAGGGCGGTCCGGCTAGAAAAATGGTCGCTTGTTTTTTTACCATAATCGACTCGTCTGCCATTGCTGGTACATAAGCACCTCCGGCAGTACAAGAACCCATAACCACAGCAATTTGTGGGATATTTTCAGCAGATAAAGTTGCCTGATTGAAAAAAATACGACCAAAATGTTCGCGATCGGGGAAAACCTCATCCTGAAGTGGTAGAAAAGCACCACCTGAATCAACAAGATAAACACAGGGAAGATGATTAACTCTTGCTATCTCTTGCGCCCGTAGATGCTTTTTTACAGTAAGGGGATAATAGGTGCCGCCTTTTACTGTAGCATCATTGACCACAACGATACATTCAATACCGGCAATCCTGCCAATGCCTGTAATTATTCCGGCAGCAGGAATGATGTCTTTATAGACCTTATAGGCTGCAAGTTGCGATAATTCCAGAAAAGGACTGCCAGGATCCAGTAGCTGCTGCAAGCGTTCACGAGGCAGTAGTTTGCCGTGTTTTAAATGCCTTTGACGTGCTTTTTCATCACCACCTTCAGCGATTTTTTTAATGATGTTTTGCAATTCATCAAGCAGGGCCAACATCGTTGCCTGATTTTCTTTGAATTCATTTGATGCGGGATTTAACTGACTGACAAGTTTAGGCATGGCTCACCCTTAATAACGTATTAGAACATTGCTAAGCACGATGACTAGCCAGACGCACCAGGTAGATTCAATTAAATAAGGCATGTCTTTTCCCTTTATTAACCGATAGCTCAGGGCAGGAATTGCCGTAATCAGGACTGGAATAAGTACCAGGAGAATGACTCGACGTAAACTCGGACCTAAATCTATCTGGTTGAAAACCGGGGTTAAGTGGATATTGATATAGGAACAGAAACTGGAGATAGTGACCACTAGCAAATGGGCATACTTGCCAAAAATAACAAGCAGAACAGATAGAGTCAGATAAATAAAACTTTGTTTAAGCATGTACATCCTCAAAAATTAAAAATCTGTCGCCACTCGCGTTTTGACGACAGATTGTCTTTGTCAACCTCAGTTATACCAGCTCTATAGCGATTGCTGTAGCTTCGCCTCCACCGATACACAAAGAAGCAACTCCCCTGGATTTCTGCTTTTGGCGCAGTGCATTAATCAAGGTAACAATAATACGTGCGCCGGATGCACCAATCGGATGACCCAAGGCGCAAGCGCCGCCATAGATATTTACTTTTTCAGGATCTAGTTCAAGTTGGGTAATAGCGGCCATCGCAACAACGGCAAAGGCTTCATTAATTTCAAACAAATCAACGTCTGTTTGATGCCATCCTGCTTTTTGTAACACTTTGCGTATCGCTTCAACGGGGGCTGTAGTAAACCATTCTGGGGCCTGGGCATGGCTTGCGTGAGCAATAATTTTTGCTAAAGGACGCAAACCCCGCTTTTTGGCATTGGCGGCTGACATTAAAATCAGGCTTGCCGCACCATCAGAGATCGAGCTTGAATTTGCGGCCGTTACCGTGCCATCTGCTTTAAAGGCTGGTTTTAATTGGCTAATTTTTGCTAATTTACTTTCATCAGGCCCTTCATCCTGATCAACTATAGTCTCACCTTTACGTCCGGCGATTTTAACAGCTACTATTTCAGCATCAAAAGCCTTATCACGAATTGCGGCCAAGGCGCGTGTCTGAGAGCGAATTGCATAATCATCCTGTTGCTGCCGCGTGAACTTGAAATGGCTGGCTGTTGCTTCAGCGAAACAACCCATCAATTGACCGCGTTCATAGGCATCTTCAAGGCCATCCAAAAACATGTGATCCTTCAATTCACCATGACCTAACCGATAACCAGCACGGGCCTTGCCTAAAAGGTAAGGTGCATTAGACATAGATTCCATACCGCTGGCTAGAATGATATTTGCTGATCCAGCTTTGATTAAATCATGAGCTAACATGACAGCCTTCATTCCCGACCCACACATTTTATTGATGGTAGTCGCATTAGTCGAATCAGGGATACCCGCTTTGAGAGCTGCCTGCCTTGCTGGCGCTTGCCCAATACCTGCCTGCAAGACGCAACCAGAGATGACTTCGTCGATATCAGCGGGTGAAAGTCCTGCCTGTTCAATTGCAGCCCGATGAGCGAAAGAACCTAATTCCGGGGCTGTGAGAGGTGATAAAGAGCCAAGCAAGGCTCCCATCGGAGTTCGTTTTGCTGCAACAATTACAATGTCATTCTGTTCCATAAATTCCTCTCCTTATGAAGTTTCTTTAAAAAGTTCCCTTCCAATCAGCATGCGTCGGATTTCCGATGTTCCGGCTCCAATTTCATAAAGTTTAGCATCACGCAGTAAACGGCCAGCGGGATATTCATTAATATAGCCATTGCCGCCTAAAATTTGAATGGCTTGCAGGGCCATTTGCGTAGCTCTCTCAGCCGTATATAAAATGACACCTGCCGCATCTTTACGGCTTACTCGACCCTGATCACAGGCACGTGCAACTGTATAGAGATAGGCGCGTGAGGCCGATAATTCAGTGTACATATCGGCTAATTTTCCCTGAATAAACTGAAATTCACCAATCGCCTGATCAAATTGTTTGCGCTCATGAACATAGGGCAGAACGATATCCATGCAGGCTTGCATAATGCCAACAGGGCCTGCAGCTAGAACGGTACGTTCATAATCAAGACCACTCATTAATACCTTTGCGCCCTTGTTAATTTCCCCTAAAATACATTCTGCAGGCACTTCACAGTCTTCAAACACTAATTCACAGGTATTGGAACCGCGCATTCCAAGCTTATCAAGTTTTTGTGCAGTGCGAAAACCTAAAAAGCCTTTCTCAATTATGAAGGCAGTAATTCCCTTGCTTGCAGCCTGTTTATCAGTTTTGGCATAAACAACAAGAACATCGGCTTCGGGGCCGTTGGTGATCCACATTTTCGTACCGTTAAGAAAGAATTTATTACCTTCCTGGCGGGCATGTAATTGCATAGATACTACATCAGAACCAGAGTTAGACTCAGACATGGCTAAAGCGCCAATCTGTTCACCACTAACCAGTTTTGGCAAATATTTTCGTTTTTGTTCAGCATTGCCATTTAAATAAATCTGATTAACACAGAGATTGGAATGAGCGCCATAACTTAAACCAACTGAGGCAGAGGCGCGGGAGATTTCCTCCATGGCCACGACATGAGCAAGATATCCCATATCGGCGCCGCCATATTCTTCAGAGACGCTAATACCAAGCAATCCCATGTCACCCAATTTTCGCCACAATGGGTTGGGAAAAGCGTTATCAATATCGATTTGAGAGGCCAGAGGAGCTATTTCTTTGTTGGCAAAATGATAAACACTATCTCGCAATATATCGTATGTTTCACCCAGCTGATGTTGTAAACCTATGTGCATAGATGACTTCCTGTTTCTGAAGCAAATAGGCTAGACTATACCCAATCAAATTTAAGTTTTCTACTATGCTGAATGCTCAAGTCTTTGAATCAGCCACTTTCTTTAAAATATTCTGCTTTTAATCAGGAGATCTAGCGCATGCGTAAACTAGTACTTTGGGGACATCATGTTGATGAATATATGGAAATGTTTGACCTAAGCGCTGAAAATATGGCCACCAATATATTAGAGTATGGATGTGGACCAAGTGCTGTGAATGCGGAGCTATACAAAAAGGGTCAGGAAATTATCAGTTGCGATCCTTTATTTACATTGGACAAAGATACTCTATACAGCAAGGTGAGTTTGATTTTTGCTGATATGGAGGCGCGGGTACTGAGAGATCAGAAAGACTTTGATTTTAGTCGTTATGGTAGCCCTGGATTGTTAATGGATGAGCGTCAGGAAGGGATGGCCAAATTTTTTGCTGATTATGAGCAAGGCAAGAAGGAGGGACGTTATATCGGTATAAGTGAGTATGCAATACCCTTTACAAATTTTCGTTTTGATTTCGCTTTAAGCGCACATTATTTATTTGCAGATTTGGATGATCAGGATGTGGATTTTCATTTACAGGTGATTAAGGAACTGGCACGTATCGCCAAGGAAGTACGGATTTTCCCCCTCATCGATAGACATAATCAGCCTTCACCTTTTTTAGGGCCTGTTCTTCTCGGCTTGCAACAGGATAATTTTGGCGTAGAGGTCAGAGAAGTTCCTTATCATTTACAACCCGGCGGAAATGCGATGTTGCGTGTTTGGGCTCAGGAATGTCAGGTTTAGGAGTTTAAAATGTATTCCCTGATTCGCCCTTTACTTTTCTGTTTGGATGCAGAAAAGGCGCATAATTTAACCTTATCAGCTTTGCATTTGTTACCTGATTTTTCTTTTAAGCGGCCGGCTGGCCATGAAGTTAGTGCCATGGGCCTTAAATTCCCACATCAGATCGGTTTGGCGGCGGGTTTGGATAAAAATGGCGAGCATTTGGACGCACTCTCTAAAATTGGCTTTTCATTTATTGAACTAGGTACGGTAACGCCTAAACCTCAAATTGGAAATCCTAAGCCACGCCTATTCCGTTTGCCCGAGGCTCAGGCAATTATAAATCGAATGGGTTTTAACAATCAGGGCGTTGATGTCTTAGTCACAAATATCAAAAAAGCGAAATACCGCGGTATTCTAGGAATTAATATTGGCAAAAATAAGGATACGCCTTTAAATCAGGCTGCCGAAGACTATCTTTATTGCCTGTCTAAAGTCTATAACCTGGCTTCTTATGTTGTCATCAATATTTCCTCACCCAATACACCAGATTTGCGGCTCTTACAGCAGGAACAATTTTTTCGAAATTTGCTTGTGCAATTGTGTGAACAACAAAAAAGTTTAGCCGATAAATATCAACGTGAGGTACCACTTGTTATTAAATTATCACCAGATGAATCTGATGAAACCTTAAAGGAAATGGCTGAGGTTATCCTTGAATTGAAAATTGCCGGAATTATTGCCACTAACACCAGCTCTTCTCGGGATGGGGTCGCTCAGTTGAGGTATGGCAATGAGCAGGGGGGGGTAAGCGGTCCTCCTATATTTAAGCGAGCAACCGATTGTTTGAGAGTTTTAAAACAAATTGTAGGATCTGAGGTTAGTCTTATTGGTGTGGGAGGGATTGAAAATCCTAAAGCTGCCCAGGAAAAACTGGATGCAGGTGCTGATTTATTGCAGATTTACAGTGGTTTGATTTACAAGGGACCTGGACTTGTTGGGGAGTTGGTTGCTGGGATAAATCGCCACCCTTAACTCAAAGCATTGTCATCAAGCTATGGAAGAGAGGTGCCCAAAGGGTCTGTTGTCACTTCTCACCAGTGGAGAGGGAGCTATAGAAGCAATTCAGGAGAGATACTTGGCGCGCGCGGTCATTTAAGGTTACAATTCGTTCCACTTCATTCCAACCAAATCGCATCCTGATGAATAAAAAGCCTCTAGGCAAAACCGGCCCGCTGTATAAGCGTTTGCTTTCCTATGTCAAACCTTTTTGGCCAGTTCTCTTGCTTGGTGTATTTGCGAACATTTTATACTCAATAATCGATGCGGGTTTCACTTATATGATGCGACCCTTTCTGGATAAGGGCTTTATTCATCTCGACCTGGAGTTCGTTAAAAAAATTCCTTTCATTGTTCTCATAGGTATCACTCTTCGCGGCTTGGTCAGTTCGCTTGGCAGTTATTGTATGACCTGGGTTGCTCGCTCCGTGGTTAAGGTAATGCGTCAGCGCGTTTTTGCCCATATTGTCAGGTTGCCGGCTGATTATTATGATGAAGCCACTTCAGGTCAGCTTTTGTCTAAAATTCTTTATGATGTTGAACAGGTAGCTCAGGTCAGTGCTGATGCTTTGACTGATATTGTGCAAAATAGTTGCCTTGTTATTGGCCTTTTGACAGTGATGATGGTGATTTGCTGGCAGTTATCCACGATGTTTTTAGTAACAATTCCTTTTGTCGGATTAATTGTTAACTATACCAACAAACGAGTGCGCCGTATAAGTCACAAAGTGCAGCAATCAATGGGTGATGTGACTGAAATTGCCAGTGAAACCATCGAAGGCTATCGGGAAGTGCGTATATTTGGTGGCGAGCAGCATGAAATAGGCAAATTCAATGAGGCCACAGAAATTTCCCGTAAAAATGATATGAAAGTGGCAGTTTCCAAGGCAATAAATGTGTCCGGCGTGCAATTTGTTATTGCGATTGGTATTGGAGCAATTATTTTTGCTGCAATCCAATTATCTGCGGTTATCGTGATTTCAGCAGGTTCTTTTCTGGCTATTATTGCCGCCATGTTACAGCTTATTAAGCCAATGAAAACCTTGACTACTCTCAATGCAACAATCCAGCGTGGTTTGGCGGGGGCGGAGAGTGTGTTCAATCTACTTGATAAGGCGGTTGAAGCAGAAACGGGTCGTGACTTTGAACAAAAAGTAAAAGGGCAGATTGAATTTAAAAAAGTAAACTATGCTTATCGTCAGGGTCAAACTGTATTGCACGACCTTAGTTTTACTATTGCTGCCGGAGAAACCGTTGCACTGGTTGGCCATTCAGGTTCTGGCAAAACAACCATTGCCAACCTGCTACCTCGTTTTTATGAGTTAAAACAAGGTTGTATAACAGTTGATGGTATTTCAATTGCTGATTTGTCTTTACGTGCTCTGCGCGATCAAATTGCTTTAGTCAGTCAGCATGTCACTTTATTTAACGACAGCCTGGCTAACAATATTGCTTATGGCAGTTTTGATGTCAGTCGAGAGCAAATTCAACAGGCTGCTAAATTTGCTTTCGCTGATGAATTTATCACACGCTTGCCAGATGGCTATGATACCCGCATTGGCGAAAATGGTGTCTTGCTGTCCGGCGGTCAGCGTCAACGTTTAGCGATAGCACGTGCCATATTAAAAGACGCACCAATTCTGATTCTAGATGAGGCAACTTCGGCTTTGGATAGTGAATCAGAACGTTTTATCCAGCAGGCTTTAGAGCAGATAATGAAAACCAGAACCACCTTGGTGATAGCTCATCGTTTATCAACCATCCAACGCGCCAACAAAATTGTTGTTATGAACCATGGTCGACTTGTTGAGCAGGGCAGTCATCAACAATTATTGGCCTTAAATGGACGTTATGCCCAGTTATACCATGTGCAAAAATTGAGCGTGAATCATGAAGAAGCCCTGGCATGATCTCCTTAGCCATGGATAAACTATGGTATGGAAAGCATCCTTTACGCTGGGCTTTATGGCCCTTTACCTTTATTTACAGGTTTATTACCCGACTTCGTCGCGCTTATTTTACAAGCTTTCGTCAACATCAATTTTCAGTTCCCGTGATTGTGGTTGGCAATTTAACTGTAGGAGGAGTTGGTAAAACCCCTCTGGTTATTGCCTTAGCAAAGCAGCTGCAAGAGAAGGGGTTGCGGGTTGGCATTGTTAGTCGTGGGTATGGTGCTAGCATCAAGCAATTTCCTCATGAGATTTCAGAAGAAGATGCAGCGAACTTAGTCGGTGATGAACCCTTATTAATTGCTCAGAAAACAGCTTGTCCCGTAGTTATTGCGCCAAAGCGTGTGCAAGCTGTGCAATATTTGCTGGATAAATATCAGAGCCAGATTATTATCTCTGATGATGGTTTGCAGCATTATGCGATGGGGCGTTCAATTGAAATCGTAGTAATTGATGGTATGCGGAAATTGGGTAATGGCCTGTGTTTACCTGCTGGTCCTTTGCGTGAAAGTGCCAGCCGTTTGCAAAACACTGACCTGATAGTAGTCAATAGCGGCGAATGGCCAGAGGCTTATTCTATGAATTTACAACCTGGAAAATTAATTCATTTGGCAACGGGGCAAGAGATTGAAGCAAATCAATTGTCGATGCCCGTTGCTGCGGTCGCTGCAATTGGTCATCCACAACGATTTTTTACGACCTTGCTTAACCTGGGGATAGCAATTAAAAAGTATCCTTTCCCAGATCATCATCGATTTAGCATAAAGGATATGCAATTCGCTGAAAAAGAAGTTATCATGACTGAAAAGGACGCTGTCAAATGCCGATCCTTTGCTGCTGACTCTTGGTATTTTTTGCCTGTAGAGGCGAAATTAAGCGACTCATTTTGGCAGGCGCTGTGGGCACATGAACAATTACAGGGTTTGAAATGAAACAACTGGGATTAGAAAGGATATTGCTAGGCTTCGTTTTATTAATGACGAATCATGTTTATGCCACCGATGCGGTAGAATCGGCAAAGCCTGAAACAACGAATGAAAAAAACACACTATCTATCAATGCATTGCATGCTTATTGGGCATTTTCTGGAACAGTGAGCAACGAGAATGGTGAGCTTTATAATTACTATTTTCAAATGCAACGAAAAGACAATCAATTCCACGCGGTTGCAACGCTTATTAATAACCAGTCGAAAGAAGTATTGTTATATGAAGAAAGCGATAAAACCATTGAGCATTTTGTCGCTACAAATTGGCACGTTGGCCGCGCTTTCATGCAGTTTAACCCAATTAATAATAGTTGGGTCTTTGGTGTAACCACAAAGAATCATATAGGATTCAATTTCAAAATAGATATGTTAGGACAGCCACTCACCATGCCCTTAAGTCAGGGGCTTCGTTCCGGTATTGAGCTATTGGTTAATCAAACAGGGCGTTTAAACGGTCATATCCAGGCCGGAGAAAAAGTTGCTAAAGATCAGTTTGTAACCGCTCCGAAAGCATGGTTTAAACAAATTTGGGTCTCAAAATCTCAAGAATCGCGACATCCGCTAACCGGTGTTTTATGTCAATTTAACGATGGAAGTGGTTTTTTTGCAGTGAACTTACAAGAACCTGATGCGCTAAGGGGAGCTGTGGCGGGCTGGCGTGATGTAGAAGGCACAGTAATTCCAATGTCCCAATTTGTGTCTGTTAAAGAGAAAAAAGATGGCCTCTGGTCTATTCGCATTCCTTCACCAAAAATCCGTTTATCTTTAGAGGATGCTTTGGCAAAAGGAAATGAAAAACATCATTTGATTGCAGGTCTTTCAACCGGCAAAACCCCTGGCTTTTGTACCATTACCATGGATGAAATTGGCGAGCAACCGCAGCAATTTGTTGCAAAAGAAGTTGAGAAAAAAACGTCCTGACTTGTTAACAGTTTTAAAATTAAAGTGTTTATTGTATAAGCCAATTGCGCATGATATGATCATGCGCAATTTTCCTTAAAAAAGTTAAAAAAAATGTACGACAGAACTTACAACTCAAGCAAACCTGCATCAAATGATCCAAGATTTCTATTTGACCTCTCTAAGTATTATAAAATTTGGTTTAGCGATAAGCCCGAGGACTTTTTAGGAATTGAAAATGAGCTGGCATTTATCCGAATGCGCAAAGATAACCCCAACGCTAAGTTATTTTTTATCTATAGTTCAATCTGTCTTTCCCCTGATGCCCTGGATAAGCTTAAACTATTTTGCAAAAACTATAATATTAGACCCTTTGATTTTGATAGCATCGAAGAACAGGATTTAGTTCATGACTATGATAAAAAATTATATTCCTTCGCAAAAAAAGAAATAGCGCATCGTTTAAATCAAACCGGTGGCTCTATGGCCTCTGCAGCAGACTGCCTAAGACTTATAGTTCCTAATATAGTGAAACATGGTATTTACAGTGATTTTGATTTGGAAATTAAATTATCTCAATTAAATGCCGATATGGTTTCTCTGCGTGCTCCCCTTCTTTTTCCGGCGGACATGCTGAGCTTGACCAGCTCAATGACTTTAATGAGTTCCAATTCCGATTTTTTAGCTTTTAGTGTTTGTAGTGAACACAATCCGAGCTTATCGATAGAGGCGCTAATAGCAGTTCGTAATCTTCAAGAAATTATTATACAAAATTATGAGGGCACATTTAGTTGGGAAAAGATTTCTCCAAAATTAAAAGTAGAGGAATTCATCAAATATCCCAAATTAAAAGATCTACTTGATCAGTTTCACATCAACTATCCTGAGAATCCGACTATTTTTTATTTTAGAACTTATTTGGCTAGCCTCCCAGACCTGCAGGCCGAAAAAGGGCAACCAGAGCCAATTAAGACTTTTTTAATGAAACTTTCAGTAATCAATATCTCGGGCCCAGGAATTTATTGCTCTCTCTATAAGGACCTTTTCCCTAAGGGATACTCTCATATTCCTGTTCCTGTCCCATCAAATGACTCGAATTGGCTACCCTTCCTAAAAAAATATGAACTTAGCAATCTAGGATACTATGGAGTAATAGATCAATTAGTTGAACATAAAAATTCAGCTCACGGTGCTATGAGTACCAAATTATCTGGTAAAAAGGAAGCTTTATCTGATCAGTCCTGGATGGAAGCAGGGAAGTTGGCTAAACAAAATCGCGAAGAGAAAATTCAAAATTCCGCAATTGTTGTGCAAGGGGCTTTGCGTCGGCAATTATTCTGGAATAAAAATTGTGCAAAGGAATCTTTATTTATAAATTTAAATAAAATTGCTGCTGACAAGCTTATCCTCTTACCGGTTAGAGATGAAAATTATGCACTCGCCCTAAGACGAGCAAGTGCCGGATTGAAGCTTCCTATTGTGAGAATGATATTAGAATATCGAGAGAAGAAAGGTATAAAGATAGACATTAATGCAACCTCCGAATCTAGTGATAAAACTGCCTTGGATTGGGTTTTAAGTGCTAAATCATCTAGAAAAACAGACATCGAAGCGCAGAAACAAATTGTTAATCTTCTTAAAAAAGCAGGGGCTTTGACAGCTGAAGAGAAAGAGTCTTCTAATCTTTTTCTATCGAAAAAAGGGATGTAGGCTCAAAGCGGAGTTCACCTAAACTTAATGGAAGTTTTCCCTACGCTACGCGCAGATCGAGAGCTACACATGCAGGTTAGGTCATTTTGACCCATTGCTAATTCATTCTGCAAAATTACCCTTTCTTCTCCGGCAAAAAAAACACAAGTCCGCTGGCAATAACTAAGACAATTGGAATAATAAGCAGGGCATTTTGATAATCACCAAGAGTATAGAGTTCACCCTTGCTAAATAGATCCAGCAAGTAACCAATTAAGGGTTGAATTAGTGGCGCTGAAAGCATGCCCAGTGTATTGGTAAATCCCGTGCAGGTTGATAAAAAACCTGGGGGCGATATCTCATTTGCAATTGTATAAGAGAGCATATAGGCACCACAGCATACACCAATAGCAAACATCATTAAGGCTAGGGTTAGTTGGTTTTGCACAGGAAGATAGAGTAGAGCCAGGATTAAAAGGGCGGTGGATAGTGTTGAAGCCAGCATAAGTGGCCTTCGGCGTTTAAAAAAAGTAGCCAGGATGCCAAACAAAGGACAGCTCAAGGCGGCACCTAAGAAAATCATTGCGTCAATCAAACTTGCTTCTTGCAGACTACAGTTAAGTTTTTTCTGGATACAGGGCACGGCCCACATGGCGCCAAAGACGGTGATGACCGTGAAGCTCAAACCAGCAAAGATTCCGTTAATCCAGGCTTTGCCATTTGCCAAAATTTTAAATAATTCCTTGTTGTGCCTTGCAACAGGAGACGATAGAGGTAAATTTTCAGGAATAGATCGCCAACAAAAAAAGCTGATGATCAAACCTATTACAGCTGCACCATTAATAAAAATCCGCCAACTGAACTGGTTTAGGAAGGAACCAAGCGATATAATGCCAAACATTGTCACCAGGAAAGCCAGTGTTTCCGAAAGGCCAATTAAAAATCCAAATTGTTTTAAGGGAAAATGCTGGCGCAATAAATGCGATAAACCCACAAAGGCAAAGGCTGAGCCGGCTCCAATCAATAGGCGCCCTATAATTAAATGAACCAGACTGTGTCCCTGGGCAAAAAATAAGCATCCAAGACTACATAATAAGGCATTAGTTGCGAGCAAAAAACGAGTGCTTTTGCTATCAAAAAGCATCCCTACGGGCATTTGCAAGCTAGTGTAAACATAATAAAAGGAGCTGGATAAAATGCCGGCTTCTAAAGCAGAAAGCTGCATATCTTGCATAATCGCGCCTATGATAACGCCAGATGACAGTTGTAAGAAAAATTGAAACAATACAAAGGAAACCCCAATAAGCCAGATGTCAAAGCGTCTTGTTGTTTTTGTTAATGATATAGTAACTGCGCTCATTAATTTTACTTTTGGATAAAAGCGCGACTATACGAAATTGTGTCGATTGATGCAAAGCTTGTGAGGAAAAAAATGAATTTACGTGATTTGCAATATTTTGTGGTACTTGCTGAACTAAGGCATTTTGGTGACGCTGCCAGACGCTGCCATGTAAGTCAACCAACACTCAGTATGCAGATTAAGAAACTTGAAGAGGAATTAGGAATAATCCTTTTTGAACGGAATAATAAACAGGTCCTCTTAACCGATGCAGCTAAGGCTTTAGTGATTCGAGCCGAGCAGGTTTTAATACAGGTTGCAGAGATGAAAGAGTTTGCCAGAGCCTCTGCTGATCCTTTTGCTGGTGAATTACGATTAGGTATAATTCCAACATTGGCACCTTATCTTTTACCCCTCATTATGAAAGAAATTCAAAGTACTTTTCCCAAACTACGGGTTTGGTTATATGAAGATAAAACGCCGCGTTTAATAGAAAAGCTGGCTGCGGGTCAATTGGATGCCGCGCTGATGGCAACCCCAGTTGAAGGTGAATTTAATAGCCATCTTCTCTTTGAAGAACCTTTTTATTTCGCGGCAGCTCTTGGTAGTGCCATGGAAAATAAAAAAGAAATAAAAATCTCAGAACTGGCCAATCAACCTCTAATGCTTTTGGAGGAAGGGCATTGTTTGCGTGAACAGGCAATGGCTATATGTCAATCAGCAAAAGCAGACGTACAGGCTGATTTTACAGCAACAAGTCTGGAAACATTAAGGTGGATGGTACAGGCAGGTATGGGTGTTACACTCTTACCTGCCTTGGCTATAGAGGATGCAGAGCAATCTAATTTACTTGTGCTCCCTTTTGCAAAACCGGCTCCGTTTCGTTCTATTGCTCTTTATTGGCGTCCTCTTAGTGCAAAGCTTCTTTGTTTAGAGGCTGTGGCTAAACTGATTTCTGCAATAGTAAAGTCAAGATTGAAGATTAGGTCATTTTAACTCAACAGACAAAGAATCATCTAGGCTGTAGCCAGTTGATGCACCTTAATAATCATGCCTGCTTGCGGATGATCCAGATAATAAATATTGCCGCCTTTTGATCGTTGTCTTTGCGTAAGAACGTAAGGATTGTCTTTATTTCCTGGTGCAGAAATTAATAATTCTGAATCCAGTAAATAATAATTTGAGCGTTGGACGCGTAAGGTTCCTTCAATTTCCCAGCCTTCATGCTGGATTTTGGGGAGAGCAATGGCATGCTGGTTATTCATGGGTTGTAACCAGGTGTAATGTAATAATACCTGATATTGTGGTTTTCGGTGCAAGGCCCAGTATTCCTCGCGCAATTGCGATGAAGAAGAGGGAAGTAAATGGTAAGGGGACCTGTTTTTGCTTACCTCAGTCTGCAGGGGAATGGTGTTTGCGTTGCTGGATGATAGGGTTGAGCTTAGCGATAAATCTTTAAGCAATGATGCTTGCTGGTAGGTAAAAACAATAAGATCGATTTGATAAAAAGAGGAGGCTTCTGTGGCTTTAACTAAATGTGCAAAGAAAAATAGTACTATAAAAAAAGTGGTTTTAAACATGTTTTATTCTTCTTATTATTCTCGGTCTGTCCGATGATTTTTTTAGGATTATATCGAGGTCTTAGGCATCTGTCGCTGGTTGCTCCTTTTATTGTCTCTTGCTACTCTAGGAATTCCTTAGATAACAATAGGTTTCATGACTCAACTTGCAGAAATAAAACAACTTTCCGTGGCCTTTCAATCGAAAGACCAAACCCTCAAAGCGGTCGATAAGTTAAGTTTTGTGCTTAATCCCGGTGAAACCTTAGCTCTATTGGGGGAGAGTGGTTGTGGTAAATCCTTGACGGCCTTGGCATTGATGCGTCTTTTACCGCCTCATGCAGTCTATGGTTTTTCTTCTGAAATCATGTTGGCTGGGCAAGATTTGCTGGAGTTGCCGGAATATCTGATGCGGACCTTGCGTGGTCGGCGTTTGGCTATGATTTTTCAGGAACCGATGACGGCCTTAAATCCGGTATTAACCATCTATGAGCAGTTGGTTGAAACGTTGCCAAAATCGAATCGGAGCAAGGAGCAAACAGAGCGTTGTTTGCTTGAGCTTCTTCGACAGGTTGAAATGCCGAAGCCTGAACTGCGTCTGCACCAATATCCCCATCAATTATCCGGCGGCCAAAAACAACGTGTTGTTATCGCTATGGCCTTGGCTTCTAATCCGGAAATACTGATTGCTGATGAGCCAACTACCGCTCTCGATGTGACTATTCAGGCTCAGATTTTAGCGCTTCTTAAAAAATTGCAGCAGCAATATCAGATGAGTCTGTTGCTCATCACCCATGATCTTGGTGTGGTGAAAGCAATGGCGGATCAGGTTTGCGTTATGTATGCCGGTCAAATCGTCGAACAAGCCACCGTGGCTGAGTTTTTTTCACAGGTATTGCATCCCTATTCCCAGCAACTATTAGCCTCCCTACCAGACTTTAATAAGCGTGAGCAGCGATTACAGGCTATACCCGGCGCTGTGCCCAGGCTTGATGCCCTGCCTTCAGGCTGCCGCTTCCACCCGCGTTGTGCGCATGCCTTTACTCTTTGTGATGACAAAGAGCCTCAATTAAACCCGGTCCAAGGGCGCATGATACGCTGTCATTTATACCCGCAACACCAATATCCGCCTCCTTTGGTTCAAGAAGAAACCGGCAGGACTTTAAGTCTCAAATCCTCTGAACTTTTGCTGAAGGTAAACAATTTGGGGGTCTATTTTGCTGCAAAAAAACATCTATTTACTGCCAGTGAAGAACTTATTAAAGCCGTCGATAACCTGTCTTTTGAATTATATAAGGGCAAAACCTTGGCGGTAGTAGGCGAGTCAGGCTGCGGAAAAACAACCGTTTCACGCGCTTTGCTGAAGTTATTACCCATTAGCGCTGGTGAAGTTTTTTATCGAGGTCAAAATGTTAAAACCTTAAAAGGGCGGGCGTTAAGAGCTTATCGCAAGCGTGTACAGATCATTTTTCAGGATCCTTTTTCATCGATGAATCCGCGCATGACTGTGGGTGAAATTATTGCAGAAGGGATGCATGCTCAGGGTTTAAGCAGCAGGTTAATTGGGCAAAAACAACAAAGTTTGCTGGAACAGGTCAATTTGCCGCGCAATTGCCTGCATCGTTATCCCCATCAATTTTCAGGTGGCCAGCGACAACGAATCTGTATCGCGAGAGCTTTGGCTACTGAACCGGAGCTTTTGATCTGTGATGAACCTACCAGTGCGCTTGATGTTTCTGTTCAGGCACAAATTCTTAATTTATTGAAAGATTTGCAGCAGGAAACAGGGTTGTCCTATTTATTTATAACACACAATATGGCCGTAGTTTCCTATATCGCAGATGATGTACTTGTGATGAAAGATGGCCATTTAATAGAAGCCGGAACCTGTGAGCAGATATTAAAGCAGCCTCAACAGAACTATACCCGGCAGTTGCTTGCGAGTGTGTTACAGGTTTAGCGCGGTTTCAGAGTGGAGATTTCTTCTTCCTCTTTCTCAGGTTCTGCACAAGATAATTCTTTATGAGGTTCCATCTTCATGGCTTTAAACTTAACTTTCAAAGAAGAGAGTAACTCCAATAAAGAGATATCATAGCTTTCACCAGTTTCAGCATCTGGGGAAAACTTCTTCTCACCTTCCTTAATTTTGGCAATAATTGACTCAAAGCTATAAGACCCAGGTTTTTCCAGAAATTTGTTCATTGTTTGGGATAATTCGACTAAATAGTCTGCTCTTTCCTGAGCTGGCGTTTTATAGTCTATTCCAAAAAAGATAGCAGCTAAGCCGCTAAAGCAATCTTTTAGAAAGTGAAACGCAGCACGTTCGCTAAAATATTGGGCAAATTTGCCTGAAATGTCCGATGCTTCAATTATTTCGTTTTTACCAAAATAACTTTCACCTACTTCGATCATTTGTTGTTTGATTGGGACAATAAGCTTAGGTAAAATAATCTCTTCTTCTTCCAAAGCTGAAGGCTCTTCAAATTCATCCTCCATTATTTTATTAGAAGGAATGTAATTTAAAGATCGAATTTTACTTTCAAGAGTATGGACATATTGTAAGCCCTGAAGAACATTTTGATGTGGCTCTTGCATACATTTATTTAAAAATTCCTCATGTTTTTCCAGGGTATCTTCCATATTATGACAAGCCTGTACCCAGGTTGCTTTATCAGGATTTTTCACAATCAATCTATCTAAAGATGAGTATTGTTCCTTGTATTCTTTTTCAATCTCTGCCAATTCGCTCAATTGGTCAACAGCGGATTTTGTAGCAAGAATTGCTGCATCGATTGTTGTAAATTTTTGTTCTAAGGTTTTCTTTTTCGCTTCCAGACTTATCAGTTCATTTTTCAGGGCATTAAATTTTTCCTGGGCAGGCTTAGTTAATAAGGTTCCCTCAAGTCGCGCTAGGTCTTTTCTTTTGCCAGCCAAATTATCAGAGATATCTTTCAGTGATTCTTTCGGTCTTTGGTTTGAAAACAAAAGATTAATTGCTTTCAATGATTTTTTTTGTTTTTCAAGAAGATCGGCGAGAGATATGGAATCTTCAATCAGGAGGGTTGGCAGTTTCTCTTCAAGTGCATCCAATTTGAACTCAAGATTAAAACTGTTTAAGACAACTACAGCCAGTTGATTGGTGACAGTTTCTAATTGAGTATTGAGTGCATATTCCTCTACTTTTTGATCTTGCAGGGATTTTTTCTGTTCCCATTCTTCTATTTTTTCTTGCTTGGTAGCTGTTAATTCATTTCTGACCTGGATTTGCTGCTCCAACTTTTCGGTTTGTTTTTGATAAAATGCCGAAAGAGTATAAAGATTATTTTCATTTAAATGGGCTACACCTTCGGGTCTGGTCACTGGATTCTTTAAATTAGTGATTCTTAGCTCTTTATTTAACTGTTCCAGTTTACCGGAAATAAGTTGATCCAGCTCAGTTCTAATGAGGTCAAAGGCATTGACTCCGGATCTATAGGTAGTTACTCGATTGCTAAAATTACTAAGATTCAGACCATACCAAAGGCTGCCATTTTTTTCGCTGGTATAAATATCATTAACCTTTTGTTTGTTCTCTGCATTTAATTCTAAATAGTGCAATAACTCTTGTTGAGGAATTTTGTCCGCTGGAATATAGCTCCCAGTGCTTTCTGAAAGGGATTTTTTAAAGTCCTGCAGCTTTTCTTTTGCCTCACGCAAGAAAGATTGGCGAGTTTTTGCAATTGCTTCAAATTTCTTTAGATTTTCTTTGATGGATAGAATTTGATTATCAACCTTGCTTAATTTTATATTAAATTCATTATTAATAGCTTCAATCGCCGGTTTATATTGATTTTGTATAAATTCTGAACGTTGTGCGGCAACCTTAATTTCTGAGTATTTTGCCTGATGCTGTGCTTCATAGGTTGTTTGAATACGCGTGCCGGCTTCTCTCACTAGCTTCTGTCTTCCTATTGCAGATAATTTTTTTAAATCCAATTCAAAATTATTTTTTCTCTCTTCAGCTGTTTGAAACATTGTTTCGGCAACCTCAAGTTCTTCCTTGACCTTCTGCAATTTTGGATAAAATAAAAGCTTTGAGATATTTTGATAATATTGCTTAAACCTCTCCGAGATATTATTAGGGATACTAATTTCATTCTGCAAAATAGTTTGTCGTTCCTCTAAATAGTTTCGATAAGCTCTTAATTGTTCAGGATAGATTTTTAGCTCTTCAGGAAGGCCAATCCCATAAGCCTCTATATTTTCTTTAAGAGCTATAGCCGTGTCTTCATTATAAGATTCTTTAATGTTTAAACTAGGAACTCCATCTAGAGATATGATGCACAGGGGTCTCTTTATCATAGGTTCGAGGCTATCAGCGAGCTGAGTTTCAGTTTTTTGTCTAAAACTTTCAAGCTCCTCCATAATTTTTGCTGTTAGTATTTCAATTAGCGCGTCCGCTTTCTGCAGGGCATTGTTGAAGGATTTATTATCATCTACAGCGTTTCTATTCAAATCCCGGTGTACATCGGTAACAGCTGTTTGTACTTTTTTTTGATAATAAAGGTATCGCCACTTTCCAATTATGTCATCTGTAAATGCTTGATTCAAATTGGCGCTATGCTTGCGCATGATGTTGTACCCAAAAAAAGAAGAGAAATAATCTGGACTTACAATTTGTACAAAATCTTCATTTTCTTTCAAACGGGCTTTGTTAGCGTTCTCAAATTCCTCAAACTTGATCTTAAATTGATTCCGCTGATCTTCTAACCCTTTTATAGTTAGGAGTAGTTGTTCCAGGCTTTGGGGCTCTTCGCTTAACTTGGAGCTTTCAAGTATTTTACTATCCAACTTGAATTTTTCTTCACTCAAACTCTTGAAGTTCGCATCCCGTTCAAGGCTAAGAGTATTCAATTTTTGTTGTTGAAGTTGATTCGCTTCAAGTTTTTCAAGGGTAAAGGTTTCATAAACATTTATCCGGTGTTTCAATATTGGTTTGAATTCTTCCAGCTCGGCTAGAGCGTTCTTGATTTTGTCGATGCCCCATTGGGGCAAGTAGCTTAAGGGAAATTCTTTAAAAATATTCTCATTGTTTAGAACTTTGTTTAAAAATGCTAATAGAGCGACGGCTGTTTGATGTGTTTTTGAGTCAATTACATGGGGAATCCAGCTAGAGTCGAGGTATGCAAAGTTATTGGTTAGCTCTTCTGAATTTATTAGTAATTTGCCAATTGTAACGACATCCAATTTAACAGTATCGGCAATATTCCAGACGGCTTGCATAACCTTCTCAGGATAGTTTGATTCTTCAGGAGAAACAGTATCCTTAGGCTTCTCAATTCCAGACGGCAATAGCGCAGGATTTACAAAGTTCTGCTCTGAATCAGTTAGATTGTCCAGGCCTCGTGTATCGAGCTTCATAGGCTTGCCTTTAATCTTGACAATGTCTTCTTTAAGTTTATTTAAAGCGTCATCTAAGATACTCATTTTTTTCACCCTTTGGTCTGGTAATCCAGATTATCGTTCTATAACTTTATTATAATGATCATACATTAACCAAACATTAACAAAATACAGGTCTTCACCAATAACTCTTTGCCCAGGCCACTTTTTCTCCCCCGTCATCCTGAGCGCAGCGCTTTCAATTAGCCTTAAGTTTTAGTTGACAATTTTTGATGAAAATACAATTAACAGATTGTTTTCGATCCCGTTCGCGGTGTCCTTCGAGTGCCTCAGGATGCTCGGGGCCACTGCGCCAAGCCCAATTATTGGGCCTGCTGTGAAATTAATGGCGCCGTCTCGAACCGTCAATCACTGAAAGTTGCCTTGTTAAAACTTGCATAAGCTCAATTTCGTGTTTGACGGTTCGAGACGTCGCTACTCGCTCCTCCTCACCGCGAACGGGATTGGAGTAAATTGCTAATATTATAATTTGATAAAATCACAACAATAATAAACAGCATATATGTCTCGAAAATTGCAATAAAAACTTATGGCTAATTGGAGGGCGCAGCGAAGGATCTCAAGAACTGAGCTTCAGCTAGCCGCTCAATTTTATTGTTCATGCTAGTCTTCTTTGAAATCTGTATAGTATTATTTATTGTAGTCAATATTTAAGAGGGCAAGATGTCACCAGGATTTAAAATGGCCGAGGTCGCATGGCCAGTGATAGAACAAGCTTTTGCAGATAATTTTCTTCTGGTTATTCCCCTGGGGGCCGGCTGTAAAGAACACGGCTGGCATCTTCCTATGAATACTGATTTGATTATTGCTGACTATTTAGCCAATTGGTTTAGGGATAATTTTAGGGTTTTAATCGCCCCGACCATTCAATATAATTTTTTTCCTGCCTTTGAAGCCTATCCTGGCTCGGCAACACTCAGTTATGAGGTATCGGTGAATCTTTTTGTCGATTTATGTACTAACTGGCATAAACAAGGTGCTAAACGATTTTATGTTTTAAATACGGGGATTAGTACCAATAAAGTTCTTGCAAAAGCGGGTGAAATACTTGCTAAAAAAGGAATATCCTTTGATTTTTTTGACTTTTCTGCTCTGGATAGTCAGGAAGAAATAAAAGAAATAACTCAACAAAAAGTCGGTAGCCATGCGGATGAAATTGAAACTTCAATCATGTTGTATATTAAGCCTGAAGTAGTTGATATGTCTAAAGCTGAACCGGCTGAAAGTTCAATCAAAACCGGTCCTTTAACCAGAGAAATTTCACAAACTGGCGCTTTTGGAAATCCCACACTTGCTAGCCGTGAAAAAGGTGAAATAGCCGTTAATGTTTTAAAAAGGATGTTAAGCGAGTTTGCAGGATGGTGATTAAACAGCTCCATTCCTGCTGTTGAAAGATCTGGTTTTATCTTTATAACCAACTGGGTTCAATCGAGCTCGCTGAAAAAATATCAGTAATTGTACTGGTTCTTGACCCATGTGCTGCGCTCTTAATTGTAGTCTCAAAATTATTATATCCCTCTGAAAAGTTTTGCTTTCTTTTAAAGAGTCCAAAGACATTGCTGCTGTGAGCAAAGGAGTATTGATGAACCTTCTGAAATAGCTTTTTATAATCCTGTTCATTAGTATAATTATCGGCTAATTGCCATGCCTTAGCCGTTCTGGATTCAGGATTTTCTCTAATATATTGTTCAATGTCTGAATGGGTTAAATCCCTTTTATTCACCATAGAGTTCCAGCTTTTAAAACAAGAACTTTGGCCTTCATACAAGGCTTTATAAATTGCTTTGAAATTATCTAATTTATTGCCTTCGAGATCTTCGACAACGGATGGATTTAAGTAATCCGCATTTTTAAAGGAGGAAGTTGTGGACAAATCTCTCAATTCTTCAAGGCCAAACTTCTTTGCAATCATTAGACCAAAAATGAACTTCTGCAGATCAGCTGGAAGTTCAATAGAATTTATAAGTAAATAATTACGATAAAGCGACCAAATTTTAAACTCTATATTTCTTTTAATAATTTGGTCAATCTTGGATAAAATCTGAACGGGAATGTCATTTTCATAGGCATAAGCGGTGAGATTCCCCAAATCATCTTGGTATTCCGGGAGTCCTGGACCTGGATAATTTAATAGATGAAGGCAAGTAAGGCTGGTATTTAACAGCAATGCGCTAATAACAACCTTATTAACATGGCTATTATTATTATCCAGATGGAGGCTAAGGAGTGTCTGATTTTCGGCCAGGGCCGCAAGGATGTTTTGAACTGCTTTCTTATCTGTGCGAAAAAGATTAGTTAACTTAAGTGACTTTAGGCTTTTATTTGTTTTAAGCATTGTTGCGATGTTAGCAACGACCCCTTTTTCAAAATAAAATGTATTTTTACTCAAATCAACATGAGTCAGACTTGTATTTTTTGCCAGGGCCTTAAAAATCCTGGTTGAGGGAAGCCAGCGAATTTCAGCCCCCCAGCTCCCTAATGAAATTGATCTCAAATTTGAATTGTATTTGATGAGGGCTGCAATACTTTTGATGGATTTGACATCTAGATTATCATCATGTCTAAAGGTTAAATGCTCAAGTGTTGGATGAGACCTGATAAAGGGAGAAAATACTTTAAAAAATTCCCTATTAAAACCAAATAATTGAAGTGATTGAAGATCTTTCAAATGCATTATTATTATAATGAATTGTACCTCCAGATCCTCAGTTAACCAGTCATTCACCTGACGCAGTTCCAGCCTGATGTGAGAAAGGTTAGGCGATTTGCTTAGACAATCAAGTACTTGCTCAAACTCCTGCTGAAAAGAGATAGATCTCTCGAATCTTAAGGGACTAATAATGGTTTTTTCTAAATAAATCTCAGTTAAATTCTGATTTGATTTAAGTAATTCTAAAATCTCCGTTTGCTCATTCAAAAATATGAAATTGTCCCTTAAATCTATTTTTTGTAACTGCTTATTACCAGTCAGAGCATTTGCAATTATCAAGGCTCCCTCAAATAAAAGCATATTTGAATGGAGATCAAGAGTAGACAGGGTCCTGTTCGCTCTTAATGCCTCTGCAATTAGCGTTATCTCATCTATACGCGTACCGTAATACGATTGTCCTTTATAAAAAGCACCTACCGAAAAAAGAGCCAAATTAGAGGTGTTTTTTATAAGATCGGCTAAAATTCGGCTGGTATTCTCTGCAAAAAGCCCCCTGAACGTTAATGATACTAATGAATCTTGCAATGATTCAATAACGCTTCCCATGAGAGTTGCAATCTGTTCTGCACTATTCATTGATACATTGGCTGTCAGAGACAGAGTTGTCAGTTTTTGAGATATTAAAACCTGTTGCAGCTGAATTAATTTATTATCAGCAAGAGTATTTGAGGTGAAATGCAAGGCACAGCTTGTGAAGTCATTGTTCGATAAGAACCCAATACAAAGGTCTAAATCATTCTCTTCTTTGATTTCCCAGTTGAGGTTAGGCGGTTTAGATAGATCGGATTTGGTCAGCATAGGGTCGCAAAGTGTTTACAATGTGAGCTATTGTAGCCATTTTGCAGGGTTATGGCAATGCATGAACCCCATGCTCCCTATTCACCCAAGGAGGAAGAGAGCATGTTCAATTATTCAGGTCTTTTTATAAGCAAACGCTTAAACGTTTCTTCGCATACTGGTTTTTCATTGCGAGTTGCAAAATAGCTAAGAGGGGTAAGGAGTGCTATATCAATGTTCAATCCAGGGCATAAAGTGACCCATTCGGCAAAACATTTTTCGTCGAATTCATTTTTTCCATAGCCGGATTTTGCGTTACCCAGTTTGCAATAAGCGATTGAGCCTAATGCGTTTTTCAGCCTTTCCGGGTGATTTGGTCCACTTTCAAACATATAGCGGGAGCCACAATAAACCAGAGCCATAT
>JACCSX010000206.1 GCA_013812775.1 Tatlockia sp.
GTTCGACGTAAGCCATTGTCCAGACATCTAAGCACTCCAAAAGTGTTCAATGTCCTTTAACAATAGCTAGTTAAGACCGGCAGTCCTAATTGTCGTCAACCGGCAAAGATAATTGTCGCCTAATATATGTTACCGAACTGGTATTGAATAGCTTGCATACCTTATTTGTTGAACCCTTTATCTTTGCTTTTGAAGTGCTTCAGCAACTTATAAATAGTTGGGGGTTAGACCTGGCTTATATGCCAACAGAGGATTACCGACAAGTAGACCGATTAATAACTGCTATCGGTGATGATTCAATTTCTAATGCCAAACAAAATGACAATCTACACATTATTCAGACAAAAGATCTTACTTTAATTGAGAGTACAAAAAAAGTTATTGAGTCTATGGAAAAGCATAGACACTCCTTCTTTTTGAAAATAATTAAAAATAAAGATTTAGAAAATATCGGGGTTGAAACAATAGAAAGTTCTTATAATCAATTGGAATTATTACGAAAATTTTCTTATTTTACTCGTATAGAAATGGCCCATGAATTTCCTAAGGAATTAACCCACACCATCCTGGATACCTGGTTAAAAATAAACTCTGCTGATTTTCTCAATTATGCGATGGGACTTGATTTTGTAGAGCCTGTTCAATTGGAGCATGAAGATGCGGAGCATGAAGATTTTGAAGCAGCTAATGATGATAATCCTTATGCTTACTATGGATTTTAAACTTTATAAATCGACTTTCACTCTATTGTCGGGTCAATGACCGGTCATTGACCGGACCTACCACCGAGAATTAAAAGCGCTTCGTAACTAGCTGCAGCAACCATGCCCGTTCCCATGCACATTGTAACAATACAATAGCGTTCTTTTGTTCGCCAAAGACCGTGTATTTCAGTCCAAAGAACTGCCTAATAACTTTCCTAAAGCATTAACAAGGATTATTCGAATTTGTCTTTAAAATTAGACTCTGCCATTGAGGATAATTATGCGAATCGAATTAGTTGGAATGATGACCAAGGAGTAATTTTTAATTTAATGGTTGGATGATACCCCCAACTTAGGCTAACTATTTACAATCTTTTTGAAATAGTATAAAATGATTACTTTTAGCGCATAGAGGTTAAAATATGACTTTCAATGAACTTCTTAGTTTTATATTTATTAACTCAAAGATAAATACAATATTATTTTCTCTTACATCTTCTACGGTTGCTCGTTATCACCCAGAATACGTTACAATGGGAATCGAAGATGCAAAGGAAACTAAAGCTATCTATAAGAAGCAAATTAGACGCTATCTAGGCTTTGGCTTTTTCCTCTCTTTTATTCCTGGTACAGAACCCTTCCTGGCTAGAAATGCTTTATTGTCCTCTATAACAAAGTTAGAATCGTTAGAATATATAGTTGGGGAAAAAATCCTCCTACCCGTGTTTCACTCAAACATTTTCTTTCGAACTCTATTTTCAATTCTTTATCATAATTTGAATACTGATTTTTCCACTATTTTGTTAAATAGAGATACTCGATTTGTAGGCCTAAACCGTTTAAATCCATTTCTTTATCCCACAAAATTATTCACTTTCCTTTTGGATTTGAATATAAATTCACTTTCCAGGTTATTCCACGGTATTCAAAATCTTCCCCTCATTCTAAAAATTCCTGTGTATTCTGCTTTATTTATTCCTGTCTCAATTATTGCTATCTCATTAATAACTGCCCTACTTCTTTATTTTGCAACAGAACTTGTATTAAATAGCTTACATACCTTATTGGTTGAACCTTTTATATTTGCTTATGAAGTGCTTTATCAGCTTATAGAAAGCTGGGGCTTGGATTTAGCATATATGCCAACTACGGATTACAAACAAGTTAACCGATTAGTAACTGCTATCGACGATCAGTTAATTAATGACGCCAAACAAAATGACAATCTACACATTAATCTGACAAATGATCTTACTTTAATTGAGAGTACGGAAAAAGTTATTAATTCCATGGAAAAGCATCGCAACTCCTTCTTTTTGCGATTAAATAAAGATCATAATTTAGAAACATTGGGGGATAAAACAATAAAAAATTCCTATAATCAATTAGAATTCTTAAGAAAATTTTCATATTTCACTTATATAGAAATGGCCAATGTATTTCCTAAAGAATTAACACAGAATATCTTGGATACTTGGTTAAAATTAAACTCTAAGGATATGTACAATCATGCCATTGGACTTAATTTTGTAGAGCCTATTCAGTTGGAGCAAAAAGATTCGGAGCATGAAGAATATGAAGCAGCCAATGATGATAATCCTTTTGCTTATAATGGATTTTAATCTCTAGAAATCGACTTTCACTCTATTGTCGGGTCAATGACCCACCCTGCCACACAGAACTAAAGCGCTTCGAAAATTGCAGCAGCACCCATCCCTGTACCAATACACATTGTAACCATACCATAACGACCTTTAATACGCCGCAGACCGTGCAGCAAGGTAGCAGTTCGAATTGTACCTGTGGCTCCAAGGGGATGGCCTAGAGCAATTGCACCACCCAAGGGGTTTACCTTATCTCTTGGTAAATCCAATGTTTTGATAACCGCTAAAGCCTGCGCTGCGAAGGCTTCGTTAAGCTCTATCCAGTCCAATTGATCAATTGTCAAACCCGCTCTTTTTAATGCAAGCGGAATTGCATTAATGGGTCCAATTCCCATTACTTCCGGCGGAACACCAGCGACCGCAAAACTTAGTAAGCGACCTATCGGTTGCAGATTATATTCTTTCAATGCCTGTTCAGAGGCTAATAGAGCTATGCCCGCGCCATCACTAGTTTGAGAACTGTTACCAGCTGTGACAGTACCTTTTAATGCAAAAACAGGCCGTAATCTGGAAATTATTTCATAAGAGGTATCGGTTCGAGGGCCTTCATCCTGGCTGATTATTCTTTTTTTCGCAATAAGCTCTGAAGTTTCTAAATTTGCCTGGCGAATAGTAATTTCAAAGGGCGTAATTTCAGCATTAAAATCACCTTTTTGTTGGGCAGCAACCGCTCGTCGATGACTTTCAACAGCGAACTCATCCTGTTGCTCCCGAGTTATCTCCCAACGCTTTGCCACGTTCTCAGCGGTAATCCCCATACCATAGGCAATAGCCACATGTTCATCATTAAAAATCTCAGGATTAGCTGTGTATTTATTACCCCCTAAAGGCACCATCGACATCGACTCAACACCTCCGGCCAAAGCCAAGGCCATATCTCCCTGTTGGATTGAAGCAGCGGCTGTAGCAATACTTTGCACACCGGAAGAACAAAAGCGGTTAATTGTCATTCCTGGCACTGACTGCGGGAGATCAGCAAGCAAGGAGGCGATGCGCGCTACATTCATTCCCTGCTCTGCTTCAGGCATGGCACAACCTATAACAACATCACCAATTGCTTCCCAATCTACAGATGAGTTACGCTCCTTTAGTGTTCTTATCGTATGAGCCAGCAAATCATCCGGCAGTGTATTCTTAAACACACCTTTTGGGGCTTTTCCAACAGGAGTACGCAAAACATCAACAATGTATACCTTTGTCATAGCTAAATTCTCCAATTAATATCTGCAGGCCCTAATTACGCAAGGGCTTTCCCGTTTCTAAAAGATTAGCTATACGGGCTTGGGATAAAGGGGTTGCTGCCAACATCATGAAGGCTTGTTTTTCTAAATGAAGCATCCAGTTTTCATCAACCATTTCGCCTTGATTAACTTCACCACCACAAATGACCTGGGCAATCTGATTGGCAATTATATAATCATGTTGCGAAATAAAACCACCTTCCAGCCAATTAATCAGGCCAGCCTCTAAACGAGCATGGCCTTCACGCCCGGCAACTTTAAATCGCGTTTTGAGTGGCGCTTGATAATTTGCTGCCTGCATTGCCTTAATTTGGGCAAGTGCTGCAAATAAGACCTCATCACTATGCATCAGCCACACATCGTTCTCTTTTAAATAGCCTTTTTCTAAGGCTTCAGGAGCAGAACCTGCAACAAAGGCAGTAGCAATTTGCTCAAAATAGGGATGGATAAAGGTCATCAAATCGGCTTTTTGGGCTCTTTTTGCCGCCCGCATGGCCAGTTCCTTACACCCACCGCCGGCAGGAAGAAGACCGACACCGACTTCAACCAATCCGGGGTAGGCTTCAAAAGCGGCAACGGTTGAATCGCAATGCATCATCAGTTCACAACCCCCGCCTAAAGCTCGGCCACGCAGTGCGGCTATAACTGGAATGGCAGAATATTTTAAACGCATTACCGCCCGTTGAAATTGGCTGATCATTGCATCCAGAGCATCCATTTTATTGGCCTGAATCAAGCCTGCCACAGCCCGTAAATCAGCGCCAGAGCAGAAATTTGCCGCATCATTTTGATAAATAATCAAACCTTGACATTCTTTTTCAGCCTTATCGATGGCCTCTTCAAGTCCGTCAAGAACTGCCTGTCCTATTGTGTTAGACTTTGATTTGAAATTAACTACCGCAACATCATCCTTAAGATACCATAAATGTACAGCCTCGTTTTCAAAAATTGTTTTGGTCGAGCGGCTGACCTCTTTTAAAACCTTATCCGGGAAAAATTGCCGTTGATAGACAGCTAATTGACTTCGTGGGCTATAGTTTTTTTGCTCTGGGTCGTAAGCACCCTCTTTAGAATAAAATTCGCTAATTTGATTTAGCCATAAGGGTAATGTTGCCTGGCTTAGACTTTCCTTTTTGGAAATACCTTGTTCAATAATCGCCTTCATTTCAGTATGTCCTGACAGTTGCCAGGTTTCAAATGGGCCTTGTTGCCAGCCAAAGCCCCAGCGAATTGCCAAGTCAACATCACGAACGTTATTAGCAATATCTTGCAAATGGTAAGCACAATAGTGGAAAAGATCAGAGTAACAGGCAATTAAAAATTGGGCTTGTTTATCCTTGGATTGCTTAAGTAATTGCATACGTTGGCAAATATCAGCGGTTTTCATAATCTTTTTTAAATCGTCAGATAGCTCTGCTTTAGCCGGGCGGTATGTTTTTGAAGACGGATCCAACACTTCTATGTTCCTGCCCTTTTTGCGATAAATCCCTTGCCCGGATTTTTGGCCCAGATTGCCTTCTTTTATAAGGTCTGTGAGCCATTGGGGTAAGGTGAACAGCGCATGCCAGGGATCATCCTCTAATTGCTCCTTCATGGTGTTAACAACATGCTGCATCGTATCCAACCCAACCACATCCATCGTTCTGAAGGTTGCTGATTTTGGACGACCGACTAATGATCCCGTCAAGGCATCAACCTCGTCCAGTCCTAAATTCAATGCTTCTGCATGATGAATGCAGGTCAGTAATGAAAACACGCCAATACGATTAGCTATAAAATTAGGTGTGTCCTTGGCACGAACAACACCTTTGCCAAGAGAGGAGGTTAACCAGGCTTCAAGGAAATTTAACAACTCTGCTGAAGTTGTTCTAGCAGGTATTAATTCAGCAAGATGCATATAGCGCGGCGGATTGAAAAAGTGGACACCACAGAAATTCTTATGAAGGGATTCTGGTAAGACGCTAGATAGAGAATTAATACTCAAGCCAGATGTATTGGACACTAAGATAGCATGCTTGGAGAGATGTGGAGCAATGCGTTTGTATAAGTCTTCTTTCCAGTCAAGACGCTCTGCAATCGCTTCAATAATCAGATCACAATCAGCCAAGTCCTGTAAATTTTTTTCATAATTTCTTACTTGCAGTAAAGATGCTATCTGAGCTGTTGCCAGGGGTGATGGTTTTAATTTTACGAGATTTGCTATTGCTTTGTTAATCAAGGCATTAGCCTCACCTACTTTAGCAGCTAAATCAAATAACAGGGTTTCAATCCCTGCATTCACGCAATGTGCAGCAATTTGCGCCCCCATCACACCAGCACCGAGAACAGCGACTTTTTTAATGTGAAATGTTTCCTGCATGTTTCAATCCTTTGTTAAATGACTGCAATAAAAGATCTATGTTGGGGGATCTGCCATAACCAAAACCGCCTACCTCCCGCGGCTTGTCCGCGGGATCCAGGCGGATCTATTAACTTAAATCAAACCGTATACCCTGGGCTAAAGGCAACTCATCTCCCCAGTTAATCGTATTTGTTTGACGCCGCATATACGCTTTCCATGAATCAGAACCAGACTCACGACC
Source organism: Tatlockia sp. (assembly GCA_013812775.1). Classification (GTDB taxonomy): domain Bacteria; phylum Pseudomonadota; class Gammaproteobacteria; order Legionellales; family Legionellaceae; genus Tatlockia. The sequence continues at coordinate 6,192 of JACCSX010000206.1, forward strand.
GCCACCGGTTTCTTTTTCACCACCAAAAGCACCACCAATTTCAGCGCCTGAAGTGCCAATATTGATATTTGCAATGCCACAATCAGATCCTCTTGCACTTAAATAACGTTCGGCATTTTTAAGATTTTGCGTAAACAAGGCCGAGGATAAACCCTGGGGAACACCATTTTGTAAAGCAATTGCTTCATCCAAACTCCGGTAGGACATTAAATAAAGAATAGGTGCAAAGGTTTCTTCCTGCACTATTTCACTGTCATTTTTTAGCCCGGTTACTAAAGTTGGCTGAACAAAATGACCAAGCTTATCAATAGCCTCGCCACCACAAATAATTTGGCCGCCAGCTTCGTTGATACGCTTGATGGCCTGTTTGAATTGATTGACAGCCTGTTCATCAATCAAGGGGCCCATCAGATTTTTACTATCGAGCGGATCACCGATCGTTATTTGTTCATAAGCATGTTGCAAACGCTTCGTTACATCGCTGCACATGGATTCATGGACAAATAAGCGACGGGTTGAGGTACACCGTTGTCCAGCCGTTCCAACTGCACCAAATACAATAGCTGGAATCGCTATAGTCAAGTCAGCGGATTCATCCAGGATGATTGCATTATTGCCGCCAAGTTCCAGGATAGTTTTACCAAGCCTTGTTGCTACCTTAGCCGCAACCCGTTTCCCGACTGCTGTTGATCCCGTAAACGAAATCAAAGGAATACGGCTATCATCAACCATTGCATTGCCAACATCATGTGAATCTGGAATGACTAAGGAAAATATTTCCGGGCAATTATTAGCCTGTAAAACCTCAATGCAGATAAGCTGAACAGCTACTGCGCAAAGCGGGGTTTTTGAAGAAGGCTTCCATAAAGTAACATTGCCGCAAATAGCTGCGATAAAGGCATTCCAAGCCCAAACAGCAACTGGAAAGTTAAAGGCTGAAATAACACCTACAATACCGTAAGGATGCCATTGTTCATACATGCGATGTTGTGGTCGCTCGGAATGCATGGAATTACCATAGAGCATACGGGACTGACCTACTGCAAAATCAGCAATATCAATCATTTCCTGGACTTCGCCATCACCTTCTTGTTTCGATTTCCCCATTTCAAGAGAAACTAAAGAACCGAGGATATCTTTGTGTTCGCGTAGCGCTTGTCCTAGTTGTCGAATGATTTCGCCTCGTTTTGGTGCAGGCACGTCGCGCCAGGCTAAGGCTGCTTTTTGGGCGCGCTTTACAATTTGCTGATAATCGTCAAGGCTACAGGTTGCCACTTCAGCAAGCTTTTCGCCATTAGCTGGATTGTGGGAAACAAGTCTGCTTTTGCCAATTTCACTATGCCAACCCTGGCCAGAGTATGCACCCGGATTAATTTCACTGATTTTCAAACGCTTTAACAAATCCATGCTAGCTCCTATGCGTAATAACGGCCAAATCGATTAGCGATAACCTTAGCCAAACTGAAATTTTCCTGCAGAACAAGACCATGATATTCATTAGCCTGCCCCATCACCAAATCAACCACTGCACAAACACCTGCAGCAGTACTAACTTGAATTGCTGACCATTCAAGGTTGTGAATAATAGCCGGGTATATTTTTTTAACATAACTTTTTTCAATCAACTCACCTTGCTTAATGCCTTCAACAGTAACATAGACAATTACAATATCTTGATAGGTTTTTGGGATTGCCCGTTCAAGAATTCGTTTCAAGGTTTCGCGATCTTCATTCAATTTTAAATCATTCATTAAGAGGCGCATTTTTTCACAGTGACCGGGATAGCGCATCGTTTTATAATTTAAAGTTTTAACTTTACCTGTATAAAGGTCAGCCAGACTCCCTAATCCGCCAGAGGTATTAAAGGCCTCGTATTCACAGCCATCGATTTGAATAATTTCTCGTCCTTCCAGAGGCTTGAGTACAATGGGTTTACCAGATTCAATGCCAAAACAGGGATTACCATATTCGTTAATTACGCCGTCAGTTGACCAGGTTAATGAATATTGTAAGGCATTATTAGCACGCTGCGGCAACGCGCCGACACGAAGCTTTGCATGATGGCATTCTTCAAATTCTTTCATCAGGCTGTTGGCTGCAATTGAAATAAAACCTGGGGCAAGACCGCATTGGGGTACGAAGGCTGTTTCTGCGTTGTTGGCAATGGATTTCACTTCATCAGTGACTGTTGTATCCTCAGTCATATCAAAATAGTGCGCTTTGGCCGCTTTGGCCGCTTTAGCTACGTGAGGATTAAGGTAAAAGGGAAGACTGGAAATAACTGCAATAATTTTGTGTTCAATCATGTATGATTTGATTGAATCCAGATCCATCACATCAAGTGCTACCGTTTTAATTTCTGGCATCGCCTGTAATAAACGAGTTGCATCAGTGCCCGAGAATTCCAAATCGGCCAGATGAATTTTATAATCACCTGTATCAGCTAATAAACAAGCAATTAAACTCCCAATTTTGCCTGCGCCCGTAATCATAACGTTGTACATCATTCCCTCTCCATGACAAAACGAGAAATCATCCTACACTAAATATTTGGTTTTTGAATAGGGTACGGAATCCAAAACAAAGAATTAATTATTCAGGATTTTCTGGAAGATTCTTGACCTTTTTGAATTAGTGCCTTATCGTCCCTATCATTTGCTCACCTAATTCTTGATGACTCAGACAACGGCAGTTCACAAGCTAGCGCTTATTTCGGCACATACCTTAAAATATAGCCACCTGATTGGGGCTTTTTTAACTGGTCTGCTCTTGCCCTTGGGTTTTGCCCCCTTTCATATGCCGGGTATTGCTATCTTTGGTCTAGCACTCTTTTATGCACAAATAGAGCACGGCCGCAGCCGTCATGCTTTTGCAAAGGGCCTATTTTTTGGTTTAGGCTATTTTGGGTTGGGAACCTCCTGGGTCTTTGTCAGCATTCACGAATACGGTCACCTTAATTCTTTTGTTTCTGCACTGATTACTCTTGTATTTTTGCTATATCTTTCTTCGTTTACAGCACTCATGGCCTTTGTTTATAGAAAACTTGCCTCTAAACCCTCTATTTTTTCCTGTTTGTTATTTAGTTCACTTTGGATTTTGTTTGAATATTTTCGCTCAACCTTTCTAAGTGGTTTCCCATGGTTACAACTGGGATTTGGTCAGTTTGATACACCCGGCAAATATTTACTGCCCCTTATTGGCGTTTATGGAGTTGGTTTTATTAGTTGTTTTGCGGCGACTTTGCTGGTCTTAAGTGGAGGACAAAATCAAAGAAAACGTTTTCTCCTGCTCACAGCCTTTGTTAGCCTTCTTCTTTGCCCTTTGCTTCTTAAGCCTGTGCAATGGTCAATAGAAGGCCCTGAACCAATCTCCGTAGGTGTGATTCAAGCTAATTTGTCCATGCGCGATAAATGGGATGAAAATTTATTTTGGCAATTATTGGAACGTTATAAGAAAGAAACCGACCAATTACTAGGTACAAAACTCATTGTCATGCCAGAATCAGCAATACCCCTCCCGCCAAGCTATGTCGCCGATTTCTTAAACGATATTGATCTGCGTGCCAAAAAAGCCGGCTCTGCCGTCATGTTGGGAATGCCTATGCCAACCACGGTCGATGAACATTATTACTTTAATTCATTGATTAGCTTAGGCCAATCAGAAGGCATTTATCAGAAGCAACATCTCGTTCCTTTTGGCGAATACATTCCAGAATCCTTCCTGGCGATCAGTAATTGGTTGGCTATACCTGATGCCAATTTAAAACCCGGTCACATCAATCAATCTTTGCTAAAGGTTCAGCAGTATGAAATTGCCACTTTGATTTGCTACGAATTAGCTTATGGGGAGCTCTTACGTCATCAGTTGCCAATGGCAAAATGGATTGTTTCAATTTCTGACGCTGGCTGGTTTGGTCATTCGTTAGCCATGTATCAGCAGTTACAAATGGCGCAGGTGCGCTCAATGGAAACTGCTCGTTATCAAGTTGTTGCAAATAATGATGGGCTATCGTCAATTATTAATACCAAGGGTGAAATAATTTCGTCCTTAGCTGCTTTTAGTTCAGGCATACTTAAAGCAGAACTTCGACCAGCGACCGGCATGACGCCCTGGGTTTACTTCGGAAATTTACCAATTCTTCTATTTTCTGCGCTAATTGTTCTGTTTTATACGGGCTATCGTATTATCAAACAGAAAGTAAATGCTTAACCTATTGCTGCAAAGCACGAGAGGCGCTATTCTTACATGCTTTACTGAAATTAACTTATGACTATGGAAAACAGCTATACACCCCGTGAAATTGAAGAACAAGCCCAACAATATTGGCTTAAAAAACAATCGTTTAATGTTTCTGAAGACTTAAACAAAGAAAAATTTTACTGTTTATCCATGTTTCCCTATCCAAGCGGCACACTGCATATGGGACACGTCCGTAATTACACCATAGGTGATGTGATTGCTCGTTACCAACGTGCTTTGGGTAAAAATGTCTTGCAACCCATTGGTTGGGATGCTTTTGGTCTTCCCGCAGAAAACGCTGCTATCAAGCATGGTATTCCTCCTGCTGAATGGACCCAAAAAAATATCGCTTCCATGAAAGAACAGTTTCTTCGCTTAGGAAATGCCTATGATTGGCGACGTGAAATAGCGACCTGTAACCCGAAATATTACCGTTGGGAACAGTGGTTTTTTATTAAACTTTATGAAAAAGGTTTGGTCTACAAGAAAAACTCCGTTGTAAACTGGGATCCAGTTGACCAAACAGTGCTTGCTAATGAACAAGTTGTAGATGGCCGCGGCTGGCGTTCAGGCGCACTTGTTGAACGGCGTGAAATCCCGCAATGGTTTATTAAAATTACTGCTTATGCTGATGAACTTCTTTACGATCTCGACACCCTTGACGAATGGCCTTCGCAAGTCAAACAAATGCAAAGAAACTGGATTGGCCGCTCAGAAGGCTGTGACATCAGTTTCAAAGTCAGAGATTTCAACAAACGATTAAAAATCTATACGACTCGCCCCGATACATTGATGGGTGCAACTTATCTTGCAGTCGCTACTGATCATCCTATAGCTAAAGAAGCTGCGAGTCATAATGCTGAAGTTCAAGCCTTCATCGATAGCTGCCAGGGTGTCCGCATGGCTGAAGCTGATCTTGCAACCATGGAAAAGCGCGGCATTGATTCTGGCATGAAAGCAATTCATCCAATCACTGGACTGGAATTGCCAATATGGATAGCTAACTTCGTTTTAATGCAATATGGTTCCGGCGCAGTTATGTCCGTTCCCGCCCATGATCAACGTGATTGGGAATTTGCTCTAAAGTATCAACTGCCTCAAAAAGAAGTCATCAAACCTGTTGAAGGGAAGGCACATGATTATAAAAAATCAGCCTTCACCGCCGAGGGCATAGTGATTAATTCGGGCCAATTTGATGAGTTGTCCTCTGCTGAGGCGATGAAAGCAATTGCAGCCTACCTTGAAACTCATGATGCCGGAAAATTAACTATTAACTATCGCCTGCGTGATTGGGGCGTATCCCGCCAACGTTATTGGGGAACCCCAATTCCCATAATTTATTGTGATGAATGCGGAATCGTGCCTGTTCCGGAAAACGAACTGCCAGTTATTTTACCTGAAAACATTGAACTCACCGGTAGCGGCTCGCCTCTGGCCCAATGCAGTGAATTTTTGCACACACATTGCCCAAAATGCGGTCAAGATGCCACTCGTGAAACAGATACCTTTGATACCTTTGTTGAATCATCCTGGTATTACGCTCGTTTTTCCTGCAAAGGTCAGGATAACGCTATGCTTGATGACAGGGCAAAGTATTGGACTCCAGTTGATCAGTACATTGGCGGAATTGAGCATGCTGTTATGCATTTGCTCTATGCACGCTTTTTTCATAAATTGATGCGTGATGAGGGTTTAGTCAATTCTGATGAACCTTTCAAAGCCCTATTATCCCAAGGTATGGTACTTAAAGACGGGCATAAGATGTCTAAATCCGTGGGAAACGTAGTTGACCCCAATCACTTGATAGACACCTATGGCGCCGACACGGCACGTTTATTTGTGATGTTTGCAGCCCCGCCTGAGCAATCGCTTGAATGGTCGGATACTGCTGTAGAGGGAGCACATCGCTTTATAAAACGTATTTGGACTTTCGCTCACAAACACCAGCAGACAGTTATTGATATCAACGATATCATTCTTGGTGGTGATGGCCATATTGACTGGCAAAATACCGAACATCGACTTAAGAAATCGCGTTTGATTGTTAATCAGATTCTATTACAAGCCAGCAACGATTATGAGCGTCATCAATTTAATACCGTTGTTTCAGGCTGTATGAAACTTTTTAATGAATTATCTGACTATGAAATTATTACCGAAGAAGATAAGTACTTTCTGCATTCAGGTCTTAGCATTCTTCTTCGCCTGCTTGCGCCGATCACACCCCATATTTGTCATTATCTGTGGTTACAATTAGGCTTTGATAAGATAATAATTGATGCAACCTGGCCTAAAGTTGATAAAAGCGCCTTAAAAAGTGATGAGTTGAATTATGTTGTCCAGGTAAATGGTAAATTGAGAGCAGAATTCACCGCAGACATTGATACTCCAGAAGAAGCCTTGATTGAATTAGCCAAAGAACATGCCAGCTCATTTCTGTCGGACAAAACAGTCAAAAAAGCAGTGGTTGTTTCTCATCGTCAGTTAATTAATTTGGTTGTAGCTTAGAAAATGAGTATTAAAAGGCATCTGCTTATTCTGATAATCGCCCTATTAGCGAGTTGCGGTTTTCATTTGCGTGGTTTTAATGATATGCCTCGCTGGCTGAATAATATTGCTATTACTATTCAGGATGCGCATCGTGATTTAGGCCCTCCGCTTAAAAATCAGCTGGAATCTTATAATATCAGAGTGAATCCAAATCCCTCTGAAGCTGATTATTTGCTTATTGTTGAGATGGACGGCATTAAGCAACAGATTACAAACGTTAGTGCCAGTACTGTACCCCGACAGTACCTGCTGATTTATTTCGCCCAGTTTACTCTAGTTAAGAAAAAGGGAGGCGTTATAATTCCTTCTACCCAAGTGTCAGTCACAAGGCAGTTAACTGTAAATAATAATAGAATCTTGGGTTCTAACTTTGAAGAAATGCAACTCACTATGGAAATGCGCCGCGATGCAGCCATGCAAATTATTAATCGCTTGAGCCGCGAAAAAAGTATTCCAGCGCCAGGTCTTATAAAGACAAAAACGAGGTGATTTTACCTAAGGCCAGATCATGCTTATAAAACAACAGGCACTCTCATCCCACCTACGCCAAAAACTGGCTGCACTTTATATTATTTTTGGTCAGGATTATTTTCTTCTTAATGAAGCAGCTAACTCGCTAAAATCAGCCTGGAAAACTGAAAATAATAATGAAGTAGAAGAATCAGTTCTAACGATTAATAATCCATCCGATTGGACAATTGTAAATGAAGAAGCAAATAGTTATTCCTTATTTACCAAGGCAACCTTAATAGACATTCGCTATGAAAAAAAAACGTTGGAGGCTGCCGGAAAAGATTTTCTGACACATTATATAAAGAACAAAAACCCTTCTTGCTTGCTAATATTACGAGCCCCCAACCTTCCCCTTAAGCAATTACAAGGGTTAACCAGTCAGGATGGTCTACTTCTCATACAAGCAGCTCCACTCCCTGGCCTAGCCATGCAACATTGGATTGTAGAAAAATTAAAAAATGGAGGTATGAAATTTGAGCAAGACGTTCCTGCTCTAATTCATCAGTACACTCAAGGAAATATGCTCGCCTGCGCCCAGATAATAGAAAAGCTTGAGCTACTCGTTGAGAGTGATACCCCGCTGACAATAGAAAATGTGAGGGAGCAATTAGTTGATCAATGTGATTATCAACTTTTTGAATTGGCTGATGCCTGTTTGTCACATAACTCAGAAAAAGTAATTCAACTCCTACGCCATGCCTGTCATACAAAGGTAGAGCCAACTCTGGTTCTTTGGCTTTTAGCCCAGGAAATACGCCTGGAGGTGCAATTAAAAGAGCTTACTACTCACCTGCCCTTTAATACAGCTTGCAGTCAGCTAAAAATCTGGCCACAGCGAGCCAGGCTATATCAATCCCACATCAAAAGAATAGAATTAGACACTTTGTTACAATTACTGCAATTTTGTAAAATCATAGACGAACGAATAAAATCAACTCAGAACAATCAAATTTGGCAAGCATTGGAACAAATTGCTCTCTCTCTTAGCTTAACTAAACAGGTAGGAATTTTTGCGTAATTTGATAATTTATGGCGGAACCTTTGATCCAATACACAATGGCCATATTAAAACAGCACTTAAGGTTCAAAAGCATTTTAATTTTGACTGCTTTATTTTTTTGCCCTGCAAAATTCCAGTATTAAAAAATCAGGCTCTGGCAACAGCAGCTCAACGAGTCGAAATGCTCGAATTGGCTCTGGCTCCTTTTGCTAAAAAGGGAAACTTTAAAATTGATTTATCTGAAGTGAATCGCGAAAGCCCTTCTTACATGGTCGATAGTTTAGAACAATTCAGAAAGCAATTAGGTAATAAGACAGCCATTACACTTTTAATGGGACGAGATACTTTCAATCAACTACCAAGCTGGTATCACTGGCTAAAACTTTTAACACTTGCTAATATTTTGGTTATCAACCGTGCTGGTTACAGTGAAAGGCCGGACTCTGAGCAATTAAATTACTTAATTGAAACCCATAAAACCTGCGATGAAAGTGCATTAACCAAGCAGTCGCACGGACTGATTTATAGTTATGATGCTGGAATCTATGATGTTTCTTCCAGTTGGATCCGCCAGCAAATCAATAAAAATGAAAACTTGCAAGGTTACCTGGCAGATTCAGTTTTAGACTACATTCGACAAAATCATTTATATTCTTAGTTTTATCTGTTATATAATAAATAACTTTTATGTTCATATTTTATTTAATTTGTGATATAGTTACTTCTAAACAACCATCTTTAGGCTGCGATTATGCAAACAAAAATTGAACAAATTTGTATTGAATTCCAATCAAAGATTCCCCAATCGCTCTTTGAAGACTTAAAAGAACTTGAATTGCCTGAAGAAATATCCCAGCATTTGATTAGATCTGCACTTTTACAAATATCTACTAAAGCAGAAGAAAAATACGGTTCATTAAAAAATGAAGAACTTTTAGATTCAATGGAGTTTCTGGATTACATGTCACAAGGCTTCTTAAAAATATTGAACTCCATAGCACTAGCAGCGAACCAATTACCGCCAAATATTATTGCTGAGGCTGGTGTATCTGAGGCCGTCTTTTCTAATGCCTTTGACAGAAAACCTATTGTAGCAACAGATTCCTTAGCCACTTGCGTCGCTCTAGCTGGCTATCATTGCCAAAATTTTGGTTTTGTAGTCCACTTTGCATTAGAGCAAGATCTTGCGGCTAGTAAATTAGACTTATTAGAAAAAATTACTGCAATGTCCTCTGATACTTTAACAACGCCTGTGGAACTTCATTTACGTGGTGGGGTTAAAGGGCTATCTGAACCCTTAGTTGAATCTTTAGAAAAATGGATTTCAGAAAATAATTCAGTTTTAAAAATTAAATCTAAGGATGTTTTACATCCATTTGTCGATGACTTAGGGTATCCTTCACAAATGTCTATCAGCATAGATACGAGAAATGGCCAAATCAACGAATATGATCGCAGTAAAAATGTTTATTCTAAACAGAAAAAAAATATAAAGGCCCAGGACTTGGATATGGAATTTTCTAAATTATTTGCCCAGTCTGTTGTAAAAAAGCCTGGTATAGATGTTGTGTATTTTAAGCCTTGTAACAATCAATCAAAAATTCAAAAGGGGTACCCTCAAGATCAATTCTCAAAATTACGTAGTAATTATCTGAAGAAATTAGCTTTAGTTGAAAAAGAGGAAAATTTCAATGAGAAATTCATTAAGTATTCCAAGTTACTTAAAGAAAGCAATATTCCTTTTTTTAGACAAGATGAATTAAAAACGCATTTATCAACCAGTCAATTACAGAAGTTAAATATCGACATGACCGTGTAACTCGGATAAAACAAGCGATGCCGCGAACAAATCCGGTGAGATCCACAGGAAATTAAACACCTACGTACCGCGCTTTAATGCGCGGTACGTAGGGGGTGAAGGATTGTTCATTTAAAAACTCTAAGTTATATGCAAATTTCCTGTGGAACTCTCAGGAACAAGTCGCGGCACCTAAGTGTAAATTTAAAAAGTTGGCTTCCTTCTACCAATTGCGACGCCATCCCTGGTGCCAATGCCTGTGATGTCGCCATCCCTGGTGCCAGTGTCTGTGATTCCAACCAGGATGCCAGTATCTGTGATGCCTACCATGATGCCAGTATTTGTGATGCCAACCGTGGTGATGAGGATGGTAGTGATGCCAGCCGTGGTGATGAGGATGGTAGTGATGCCAGCCGTGGCGCCAATGGCGAGCTTCAGCTCCTCCGGTGGAAAATAATAAGCAAGTAGCTAAGGCTACACATGCTACTTTATGAATCTTCCAAATTTTGTTCATAATTAATCCTTATCATAGACTCACGATTTTAATTATAGTTCAATTTGTATACAGAGCAGGTGAGTCCATATAAATGAGTAAAAGTTTTGGACATTCCAATTTTTATAATAAATGCTTAAATAATAAACTCTTCTAATCAATTTTTATAATAAATGGACAGTGAAAATTTTGTGGGAATCACTTACCTCCCAACCCTCATCTTGCAATTACAGCTAAATGCACTTGCTGCCATTTCTTCGGCAGTTACAGAAATTGAATCAGGCGATTTTACAAATAATATTTGGTAAATATTTAAGCAGGTGGGACAGGCTTCTCTACCTCGTGAAACCGGATCTGGGTGAAGCGATTAGAGTAAGGAACTACATACAAATGGGAACTCGAGTTGGCTGAAAATAGGGGACTTTAACACCAAGCCAGGGGAGGAATTAGCGGAAAAAGCTTAGATGCAATGGGGGGAAAGTACAGAGCAATTTATCGGATATTTCAGTTAATCTAATTTTTAAGCATCAGAAAACTCAAAATCTTCAGGTAAATTAACAACAGAGGCATTTCCAATTCTATTAGGAGGTTCTTTAGAGCCAGACCCAATCT